>JBKPRF010000174.1:0-9491 GCA_046734475.1 Chloroflexota bacterium | reverse complement strand
GGACCGGGTCGACCTCGATGACCGCGACGTGGGCGCCATGTCCGGCCATCCGGGCGGCGATGCCGCGCCCGACCCAGCCATAGCCGGCGATCGCGACGTTCCGCCCGGCGATGAGGAGGTTGGTGGCCCGCAGGATGCCGTCGAGCGTCGACTGGCCGGTGCCGTAGCGGTTGTCGAAGAGGTGCTTCGTCTGGGCCTCGTTGACCGCGATGACCGGGTAGCCGAGGGCCTTGTCCGCGGCCATCGCCCGGAGGCGGATCACGCCGGTCGTCGTCTCCTCCGTCCCGGCGAGGACCTCCTGCACCTGCTCGGCGCGATCCTGGTGGAGCAGCGAGACGAGATCGCAGCCGTCGTCCATGGTCAGCAGCGGACGCGTGTCGGCCACGGCGTTGAGGTGGCGGTAGTAGGTGTCGCGGTCCTCGCCCCGGCGGGCATGGACCGCCAGGCCGAACTCGTCGACGAGCGCGGCGGCGACGTCGTCCTGGGTCGAGAGCGGGTTGGAGGCCGCGAGGACCACCTCGGCCCCGCCGGCGCTGAGCGTCCGCATGAGGTTGGCGGTCTCGGTCGTGACGTGGAGGCACGCGCCGATGCGAATCCCGCGCAGTGGCTGCTCGGCCGCGAACCGCTCGCGGATCGAGCGGAGGACGGGCATCTCGCGCTCGGCCCACTCGATCCGGCGGAGGCCCTCGGCGGCGAGCCCGAGATCCGTGACGTCGTGTGTCGGGCGAGTTCCGGCGGCTGTCATGCGGGTCGTGACTCCTCTGGCGGGTACAGGCGCCGCCGGACCGCTGCGGCGATCTCGGCGAGCCACGAGCCGGTCCGATGGGCCAGGCGCTCCTCGAACCTGATGTGCTCGGCGTACCCGAGACGGCGGTAGGCGTTCATCGCCGGCGGGTTGTCGGCCCGGACGTTGAGCACGACATGGTCGCAGAACTTCAGGAGCTCGGCGGTGACCGCCGACGTCGTCGCTTCGGCGTAGCCGCGGCCGCGGTACTCGGGCTGGGTCAGGACGTTGCCCACGACGCCGATCCGGGCCTCACGGCCGATCACATGGGTGCCCGCGGCGGCGACGAGCCGCCGGCCCACCCGGATGCCGTAGTACACGCCCTCCGCGACGGCCTGCGGCGGCAGCCACGACCCGAACCCGAGCCTGTAGAGGCGGTTGAGCTCGGGCGTGTCGGAGGGCCGGAGTGGCTCGACGGCGTCGTCGAGCTTCGGCTTGAAGTGCGCCTCGTCGACCCACATCCGGGCCATCGGCGAGGCGGGCTCGAGGCGGTAGCGGCGCTGGATGGCCGGGGCCACGTCCGGCGTGACCGCGATGAACGTGAGCCGCGGCTTGATGACGTCGCGCAGCAGCGCGTCGATGCCGTCCTCGCGACCCATGACGAACAACGGCTGGGGCGACAGGCCGCCGTACTCGACGACGACCGCGATCACCTCGCCGGCGAGGGTCGCCATCCCCCAGCGAGCCCGGCCGAACTCGCGATCGTCGAGGTCGCAGATCGCATAGGCCGCGAGCAGGCGATCCCGCTCGAGAAAGCCCCGGAGGCTGGCTCGGTCCTCGGTGAAGCCGGCGACGATCGGCGGGGCCTGTCGATCGATCGCGACGCTGGCCATCAGCCGCCCACCCCGGCGGCGCTGCGGGCGGTGCGCCGGGCGTCGCGCCGGGCGTCGCGCCTGGCCATCGCCTCGCGGAGCCCGTCGCCGAACGGGGGCCGAACGGGGCCCTCGTCCGTGACGATCGCGGTGATGAGCTCGGCGGGCGTGACGTCGAACGCGGGATTGAAGACCTCGGTCCCTGCCGGCGCGACCCGCACCCCGCGGACCGTCGTGACCTCGTCGGCCGCCCGCTCCTCGATCGGGATCGCGGCGCCGTCCGGGGTGCCGAGGTCGACGGACGTGAGCGGGACCACGACATAGAACGGCACGCCGTGGCGGGCCGCCAGCACCGCGAGCGTATAGGTCCCGATCTTGTTGGCGGTGTCGCCGTTCGCCGCGACGCGGTCTCCGCCCACGAGGATCACGTCGACCTCGCCGCGGGCCATGAGCGGCCCGGCCGCCATGTCGGGGATGAGGGTGTGGGGCACACCCGCCTGGTCGAGCTCCCACGTCGTGAGCCGCGCCCCCTGCAGGTATGGGCGTGTCTCGTCGACCCAGACGTGGAGCTCCCGCTCGGCGTGGTGCGCCGCCTGCACGATCCCGAGCGCGGTGCCGTACTGGCCGGCGGCCAGCGGCCCGGTGTTGCAGTGGGTCAGGATCCGGAGCGGCCGGTCGACCGGCGCCGGCAACAGCGCGAGGCCCGCCTCGGCCATCCGGCCGTGGTCCTCGGTCGCTTCGGCGACGATCTGCTCGGCCTCGTCGCGCAACGCTGCGTCGAGCGTCGCGCCCTCGGCCGTGAGCCCGCCGGCGACCTCGTAGCGGGCAAGCATCCGATCCACCGCCCAGCCGAGATTGACCGCCGTCGGCCGTGCCCGTCGGAGCTCCTCGGCGGCGGCGAGCAGGATCGCCCGACGCGGCCGCGGCTGGCTGTCGCGTGCCCGATGCGCCTGCAGGGCGAGGCCGATCGCCGCCACCTGGCCGATGGCGGGGGCGCCGCGGACGACCATGTCGCGGATCGTCTCGGCCGCGTCGTAGGCGTTGCGAACGTGAACCTCGACGAGGGCGTCAGGCAGGCGGCGCTGGTCGATGACGAGCAGCTCGTCGTCCGCGCCGAACCGGAACGGCGTCCGGAAGCCGCGCGGCGCCGCCCCGACGGCGGGTTCGCCCGCGGCTTCGGGCGGCGCCGCCACCGGTGCCGCCGCCGCTGGCGCCGGCACGACCGCCTGGCCCGGAGGCTCGTCGCGAAGGAGCGCAGCGGCTTCGGCCGCCGAGCGATCCCGAAGCTCGCCCACCGCGCCGACCACCTGCACCGCGCTCCGCGCGACCTCGCCCGCGAAGCGCCGGAAGAATTGCCGGCGGTCGGGATCCTGCGGGGTGGTCACGCTGCCCCGGTTGCTCGATCAGGCCTGGGTCAGTACCGGATCACGCTCGTGACCCGGTGGCCGCCCAGCTGCTCGCGACCGTGGAGGAACTCCAGCTCCACGAGGAACGCCAGCCCGACGACCTCGCCCTTCAGTCGCTTGACCAGCTCGATCGTGCCGTTGACGGTCCCGCCGGTCGCGAGGAGGTCGTCGACGATGAGGACGCGTTGGCCGGCCTGGATCGCGTCGCGGTGGATCTCGAGCGTGTTCGAGCCGTATTCGAGCGCGTACTCCACCGAGATCGTCTCGGCGGGCAGCTTGCCGAGCTTCCGGACGGGCACGAGGCCCGCGCCGAGCTCATAGGCCAGCGGTGCGCTGAAGATGAACCCGCGCGACTCCATGCCGACGACGACATCGATCCGGTCGTCCTTGTACGGCTCGAGCATGAGCTGGATCGATTCGCGGAAGGCCTTGGGATCCTTCAGCAGGGTCGTGATGTCGTAGAAGAGGATCCCCGGCTTCGGGAAGTCCGGGATCTCCCGAATCCGGGCTCTCAGGTCCTCGGCTGACACCGGGCGAGTCTACCGTACGGCCGTTTGGAGCCGGCGGGCGAGGACCGATCCCAGGAACGCCACGACCGTTCCCACCGCGATCGCCGCGCCGATCCCCGCCCCGGCCCCGAAGCCCGCTCGATAGGACGCGGCCACGGCCGCGGCCGCGATCCCGGTCCCGATCGCGGTGCCGATGACGTCCGACAGCGTCAGCCCGGCCGTCACCGTGCCCTGGATGGCCGGCGGCGCATCGCGCAGGACGATGATCGCGAACTGCGAGTACGTCAGGCCCATCCCGAAGCCCGCCGCGGCGAAGATCGGGACGGCGAGCCACGACGGCACGCCCGGGATCAGCACGAGCCCGAGCGCGGCGATGAACGCGGCCACGATCGGGAAGCCGAACAGCACGAACCGCTCGGTCCGGATCCGGGTCGAGAGCCTGGCCTGGGTCCAGCTCCCGAACGTCCACGAGATCGTCGCCCCGGTGAGTGCCAGCCCGGCGGTCGTCGCGCTCCAGCCGCGGACCTCGACGAGCAGCAGGACGACGTAGGCGTCGATGCAGAAGAACGCGAAGGTCAGGACGCCGCGCAGGAGGACGGCCGCCGGGTAGCCCCGACGAGCGGTGAGCGTGCCGGGCGGGGTGAGCCGCCGGAAGCCGATGCCCGTGACGACGAGGCCGAGCACGGTGAGCCCGACGATTTCGAGTGGTAGCTGGCTCGCGAGTCCCGCGGTGATGAGCGACACGCCGATGGCCACGACCGCGGCCTCGCCGAGGCGGCGCCAAGGCGATGGGCCGGCGCTCGCCGCCGGATGCCCGGCCGGGAGCGCTCGGAGACCCCGGATCGACATCGAGCCCGAGAGGAGGATGAGCGGCAGCAGGCCGAGAAAGACGAGCCGCCAGTGGAAGGTCTCGGCCACGAACCCGGCGATGCCGGGGCCGAAGACGCCGGGCAGGATCCACGCCGTCGAGAGCGTCGCGAACATCCGCGGCCGGAGCGACTCCGGCAGGCTCCGCCCGATCGCGACGTAGGCCACCGGCGGGATCGTGCCGCCGCCGATTCCCTGGACGAAGCGCGCCGCGATGAGGACCGGCATCGACGGAGCGGCGCCGCCGATCAGCAGGCCGATTGCGAACAGCCCCAGGCCGACGACGAACGGCAGCAGGACGCCGATCCGGTCGATCAGCCCGGCGACGACCACGATCCCGAACAAGGATCCGACGAAGAACGCCGAGAAGACGAGACCGTAGAGCTCGAGGCCGCCGAGGTCGCGCGCGACCACGGGCATCGCCGCGGACACGGCGAGCGCCTCCGACGCGATGAGCGTGATCGTCAGGACGAGCCCGAGGGTCAGCGGCCGCCGCTCCGCCGACCACAGGCTGCCCGCGTCGACGCTCCGGGGCGGCACGTGGCTCGGGCGGAGGCTCTCGGGATGGGCGAGCTCCTCCGGCGAGACCTCGTCGGAGACGTGGTCCGATTCGGAATCGGAGTTGGGCTCCCGCAGGGCTTCGGGCATCAGCCGAGTATGCCCGAGGCGGGGCGATACCCTCCCTGCCATGAAGGTCGGGGTCATGCTGCCGATCGGCGAGACGGACGGCCCGAACGGCGCGCCGACGTTCGCCGACATCGTCGCCGTGGCCCGGGCCGTCGAGGACGGCGGCCTCGACTCGGGCTGGGCCGCCGACCACCTCTTCTATCGGGCCGACGACGGCCAGGAGTACGGGCTCCACGAGGCCTGGACGATCCTCACCGGGATCGCCGCGGTCACGAGCCGGATTCAGCTGGGGCCACTGGTCGCCTGCACGTCGTTCCGGAACGCGGCCCTGACCGCGAAGATGGCCGCGGCCTTCGACGTCGTCTCGAACGGCCGGTTGATCCTCGGCCTCGGCAGCGGCTGGCACGAGCCCGAGTACGAGGCGATGGGCCTGCCGTTCCGCGAGCGGTTCGGCCGGTTCGAAGAGAGGCTCGAGGTCATCGTCCGGCTGCTGCGCGGCGAGCGGGTGACCCTCGACGGCCGGTACGAGCACTTTCGGGACGCGGTGCTGGTCCCGCCGCCCACGCGACGGATCCAGGTCCTCGTCGCCGGCCGGAAGCCGCGGATGCTGGGGCTGACGGCGAGATGGGCGGATGCCTGGAACACCGCCTGGTACGGCCTTCCGGACGACCGCGCCCGGGCCCAGTTCGCCGCGCTGGATGAGGCCCTCGACGCCGCCGGAAGGCGCCGGGACGCGCTCGAGCGGACCGTCGGGATCGAGCTCCGTGATCCGGATCAGCCGGCGGTGCCGGAGCCATCCAAGCTCGCCTTCGCGGGCGATGCCGACGGGATCGTCGGGCTCCTCGAGGCCTGGCGCGACCTTGGCGCGGATCACCTCGTCGTTGGCCTCGAACCGATCTCGGTCCGCTCGGTCGAGCGCCTCGCCGAGGCGGTCCGGCGATTCCGGACTGGCTAGTCGACCGCGCGCAGCCTCGCGACGATCGCCTGCGTGAGGGTCCAGGCCTTCGCCGGGTCCTTCGGGAGCCGGAACCGGACCTGGTTCGAGGCGAACGTGATGTCGGAGCTCCGGACACCGGGCAGGGCCGCGGGGGTGAGGAGCCGCATCGCGATCGCCCGGTCGAGGCCAAGCCCGAACCGCACGACGAGCTGGGACTCCTCCCGCGAGATCGAGGACACCCCGGCCGACTCGGCCGCGAGCCGCAGCTCGGCGACCTCGACGAGCCGCAGGACGGGCTGCGGCATCGGTCCGAACCGGTCCGTGACCTCCTGGCGGAACGCGGCGATGTCGCCCTGGCTCCGGGCCCGTGCGAGGCGCCTGTACAGCTCCAGCTTCTGGGCCTCCTCGGCCACGTAGTCGTCGGGCAGGTGGGCCTCGAGGGGCAGGTCGACGACGGCCTGCGGCGCGACGATGACCGGCGCCCGGCCCTCGTGGGCGGCCTTGCGCTCCTCGACGGCCTCGGCCAGGAGTCTGGAGTACAGATCGAACCCGACCGCGGCCATGTGGCCCGACTGCTCGGCGCCGAGGATGTTGCCGGCGCCCCGGATCTCGAGGTCTGACAGCGCGATCTGGAATCCGGCGCCGAGCTCGCTGGCGTTGAAGATCGCCTGGAGTCGCTTCCGGGCGTCCTCACTCATCCGCTCACGGCGCCGGTACAGCAGATACGCATAGGCCCGCCGGCTGGATCTACCGACCCGGCCGCGAAGCTGGTAGAGCTGGGCCAGGCCGAGCGCGTCGGCCCGGTCGATGACGATCGTGTTCGCGTTCGGGATGTCGAGGCCGGACTCGATGATCGTCGTGCAGACGAGGACGTCTGCCTCGCCGCCCGCGAACTTCAGCATCACGCTCTCGAGCTGGCCCTCGGCCATCTGGCCGTGACCGACGACCAGCCGGACGTCCGGCAGGAGCTTCCGGAGCTGCTCGGCCTGGGCCTCGATCGTCTCGACGCGGTTGTGGACGTAGAAGACCTGGCCGCCGCGGTCGAGCTCGCGGAGGATCGCGTCCCGGACAAGGCCCGCGGACGCCTCGGCGACGCGGGTCTGGATCGGCAGGCGGTCCTCGGGCGGCGTCTCGATGACGCTCATGTCACGGACGCCGGCGAGGGCCAGGTTCAGGGTCCGCGGGATCGGCGTGGCGCTGAGGGTCAGGACGTCGACCTCCCGCCGGAGCTGCTTGAGGCGCTCCTTGGCAGCGACCCCGAAGCGCTGCTCCTCGTCGACGACGACGAAGCCCAGGTCGCGGAACCGGACGTCGCGCGACAGGAGCCGATGGGTTCCGATGACGATGTCGACCGTGCCATCCGCCAGGCCGGCGAGGGTCCGCTCCTGCTCGGCTCTCGGCACGAACCGCGACAGGATCCCGACCTTGATCGGGAACGCCGCGAACCGGGCCGCGAACGTCGCGTGATGCTGGGCGGCGAGGACGGTGGTCGGGACGAGGATCGCGACCTGGCGCGAGTCCTGGGTCGCCTTGAAGGCCGCTCGCAGGGCGACCTCGGTCTTGCCGTAGCCGACGTCGCCGACGACGAGCCGGTCCATCGGCCGGAGCCGCTCCATGTCGTGCTTGACCTCGACGACGGCCCGGAGCTGGTCCGGCGTCTCCTCGTACGGGAAGGACGCCTCCATCTCGGCCTGCCACGGGCCGTCGGTCGCGAACGCGTGCCCGGCCGCATCGGCTCGCGCCGCGTAGAGCGCGAGGAGCTCCTCGGCGAGGTCCGTCACGGCCTTGCGGACCCGCTGTTTCGTGCGCAGCCAGTCGGTGCCGCCGAGGCGCGACAGCTGGGGCCGCTCCCCGCCCGAGTAGCGCGAGACCCGGGCGATCTGCTCGACCGGCACGAAGATCCGATCGCCCGCGGCGAACGACAGCTCGAGGAAGTCCCGCTCGTCGCCGGTCCCGGAGCTCCGCCGGAGCATCTGCTCGTAGCGCGCCACGCCGTGGTCGATGTGGACGACGAGGTCGCCCGGCGTCAGCCGCTCGAGGATGTCGCGGGGCACGACCCGCCGGAGCGCCTTCGGTCGCCGGACCCGGACGTTGCCGAACAGCTCGCGATCCGTGACGAAGGTCAGGCCCTCGGGCCCGAGATCGAAGCCGCCGTTCAGGCTGCGATCGATGAGGGTGATCGAGCCCGCAGGCGGTGCGTCCGTGACCGCATCGCTGACGCCGGCGGCATCGCCCGCCTCCTCGAGCAGCTCCGCCAGGCGTGGTGCCTGGTCCGAGGCGATGGCGATCCGCGTCGGCCGGCCGCGCTCGCGCCAGCGCTCCACCGCCTCGCCGATCCGCTGCGCCCGCCCCGGCGGGAGCTGCGGCTCACGCCACCCGAACGGGTCCTTGAGGACGTCTCGGCCTCGCGCGATCGCCCGCGGCAGCTCCGACTCCCAGGTCAGCTCGATCGTCCGGGTCGCGGTGAGCCGGGCCGTCCAGTCCTTGTGGGGCAGGTAGGTGGATGCCCAGCGGTCCGGGAGGTCGCCGGCTTTCACGAGGTCGCTCCGGCGCTCGTCCGCCTGGCGCCACAGGAACTCGCCGGCGTCGGCCAGGTCGGCCGGCTCGTCGAGGACGAGGAGGGTCGCCGCGTCAAGGTGGTCGAGCCCGACGGCCGGGGCGAGGTACGGCGCCCAGACCTCGGCGGCGTCGCCGACCTCGATGGCGCGGGTCGGATCGGCGGCGGCAGCGGCGGCGGCCGCCGTCGTCGATCCGGCCTGGCCGGTCAGCGTGTCGATGCCCTCGAACCGGGCGAGATCGGCCGCGAGGCGCTCGGGCAGCCTGGCCGCCAGCGGCCCCAGCCGCTCCCGGATCGGGGCCTGGCCGGCGTGCGGCGCGAGGAACTCGGACGCCGGCAGCAGGGCGATTGCCTCTACGGGTCCGATCGATCGCTGGTCGGTGGGGTCGAAACGCCGCAGCGAGTCGATCTCGTCTCCGAAGAAGTCGATCCGGACCGGCAGCGCCGCCGACGGCGGGAAGACGTCGACGATCCCACCCCGGCGCGAGAACTCGCCGCGCCCCGCGACCTCGACGACCGGCGTGTAGCCCAGCTCGAGGAGGTCGCGCAGCAGGTGGCTCTGATCGAGCCGCGTGCCAACTCCGAGCTCCCGCGGCGACTCCGGCAGGTCCGACGGGGCGATCGTGTGCTGAACGAGGGCCTGGACGCTCGCGACGAGGATCCGCGCCCGGCCGCTCCGCCACGAGGCGAGCGCCGCCACGCGGGCGGCGGTCTCATCGGCGACGAGCTCGGATCGCTCGTACGCCAGCGCCGTGCGCGGCTCGAGGCTGACGACGGCGTCGGGATCGCCGACCCACGCCTGCAGCTCCTCGGCGACGCGGTCGCCGATCTCGGCGTCGCGGGCGACCCACGCGACCCGCAGCCCCGCGGCCAACGCGATCGTCGCCGCGAGGTAGCTCTTGGCGCCATGCGGGACGCTCGTGACGCCGAGATGCGGCCCGCCACGCAGGCCGGCCTCACCCTCCAGCCTGGCGACCAGGGCGCGCAGCTCG
>JBKPRF010000173.1:0-9331 GCA_046734475.1 Chloroflexota bacterium | reverse complement strand
GGCCACGACGTTCCCGATCAACATTCCGGCCGAGATCCTCATCATGATCTGGCTCCAGACCGGCTTCGCGATGGTCGTGCTCTCGGCAGCCATCAAGGGCGTGCCGACGGAGGTCATCGAAGCCGCACGGCTCGACGGGGCGACCGAGCGCCAGCTCTTCTTCGGGGTGATCATCCCCATCATCCGCGGCTCGATCGTCACGGTGACCACGACGATCGCGATCGCGACGCTGAAGATCTTCGACATCGTGATCTCGATCAGCGGCGGCCGGAATCACGACGACGTGGTGGCGGTCCGGATGTTCACGGAGATGTTCCAGTTCTTCAACGACGGCCGGGCCGCGGCCCTCGCGACCATCCTCTTCATCGCGGTGCTACCGGTGATGATCCTCAACCTCCGCAACTTCCGGCGTCAGGCGGCCATGTGATGGCAGCGCCGGCACAGCCCATCGCCCGGTCCTCGCGGCGGTACGCGTTCTGGCGCGCGCCGATGCTCGACAGCCTGCCGCTGCGGCTGTCGGTCCTCGTCATCTGCTTCCTCTGGACCGTGCCCACCGCGGGCCTGCTCGTCAGCTCCTTCCGGAACCCGATCCTCATCACCAAGTCCGGCTGGTGGGAAGGTCTGCTGCACCTCTTCGACGCCAACCAGTGGACGATCTCGAACTACACGAACGTCCTGGCGAGCGAGGGTATGGGCGCGGCGTTCCTCAACAGCCTCATCGTCACGATCCCCTCGACGGTCATCCCCATCACCATCGCGGCGTTCGCCGCGTATGCGTTCGCCTGGATCCCGTTCCGGGGCCGGGGCATCCTCTTCACCATCGTGGTGGCGCTCCTCGTCGTGCCGCTCCAGCTGGCGCTCATCCCGATCCTGAAGATCTACAGCGGCGCGCACATCTACGGCACGTTCATCGGGATCTGGCTGGCCCACACCGCGTTCGGGCTGCCGCTCGCGATCTTCCTGCTCTACAACTTCATGTCGCAGCTGCCGCGCGACCTGTTCGAGTCGGCCGCGATCGACGGCGCCTCGCACTTCCAGACGTTCATCCGGCTCGTGCTGCCGCTGTCGGTGCCGGCCCTCGGGGCCTTCGCGATCTTCCAGTTCCTGTGGGTCTGGAACGACCTCCTCGTTGCCCTGGTGTTCCTCGGGCCCGGCCAGGACGTGCGGGTCATGCCGACCGCCCTCTTCAACCTGATCGGCAGTCGCGGCGGCTCGTGGCACCTGCTGACCGCCGGTGCGTTCCTGACGATGCTCGTGCCGCTCGGCGTGTTCCTGGCCCTCCAGCGGGCCTTCGTGCGCGGGATCCTGGCCGGCTCCGTCAAGTCCTGACGCCGCCTACCGCGCGGCCGCGATGAGCCTCCCGTACCAGGCGGCGCTGTCCTTGAGCCTGCGGCGCTGGTCCTCGAAATCGACGTGGACGAGGCCGAACCGGCGGGTGTAGCCGAGGCTCCACTCGTAATTGTCGAGCAGCGACCAGACGTAGTAGCCGCGCAGCGGCACGCCCGCCGCGACCGCCTCCGCGGCCGCGGCGATGTTGCGGGCCAGGTACGCGACCCGATCCTCGTCCCGGATCCGCCCGTCTGGATCGACGGTGTCCGGGTACGCGGCGCCGTTCTCCGTGACCACGAGCTCGCGCGGCGCGTACTCGCGGTGGAGCGCGAGCAGGACGTCGCGCAGTCCATCGGGCGCGACCTCCCAATCCATGTGGGTCCGCTCCGTGCCGGGTCGCCCCTCGATCGACCAGTCGAAGGGCCGGTCCGACCGCGCCGCGACGGGGTCGCGCCGGTAGTAGTTGAGGCCGAGATAGTCCAGGTCGCCCGCCGGCGGATCGCTCAGCTCGACGCCCTCGAGGTGGCCCGCCGCCCGGTGGGCCTCGAGGCCGAGCGTCGGGTAGCCGCGACCGAAGAGCGGGTCGAGGAACCAGGCGTCGCGGGCGGCGCTCCAGGCCTCGGCGGCCCGTCGGTCGCGGTCGGTGTCGGTGGCCGGCACGACCTGGTTCACGTCGATCGCGACGCCGATGCGTGCGCCCCTCACGGCGCTCCGGAGGGCGGCGGCGGCCGCGGCATGCGCCCGGAGCTGGTTGTCTGCCACGCGCAGCGCCGTCGGCCAGTCCCGCAGGCCGGGCGCGTGGATGCCGTCGGCGTGGCCGAGGAAGGCGAAGACGGCGGGCTCGTTGAACGTCATCCAATCGGTGACCCGGTCGCCGATCCGCGACGCCACGAGACCGGCGTACTCCACGAAGCGGTCGACGATGCCGGGCTCGGCGAAGCCGCCGCGATCCTGGAGCGCCTGCGGCAAGTCCCAGTGGAAGAGATTCACGAGCGGCTGGACGCCGGCCTCGAGGAGGGCGTCGACGAGGCGGTCGTAGAACGCGAGGCCAGGCTCGTTGGCCGCATTGCCGACCTCGGGCTGGACGCGCGACCAGCTGACGCTGAACCGGTAGGCCCTGGCCCCGATCCGGGCCATCAGCGCGACGTCGTCCCGGAACCGGTGGTAGTGGTCGCAGGCGACGTCGCCCGTCTGGCCGTCCGCGATCGCCCCTGGTAGCCGGGCGAACGTGTCCCAGATCGACGGGCTCCGGCCATCCTCGGCCGCGGCGCCCTCGATCTGGTAGGCCGACGCCGCGAAGCCCCAGGCGAATCCCGCCGGAAAACGCGCCGCGAGCGCTTCGGCGTCGAGCTCGGGATCGGGGTGGGTCACCGCCCGATGCTAGCCGGGCGCGCCGGGATCAGGCGCCGCTACGCGGTCGCGGCCTGCTCGGCCAGCCAGTCCTCATAGTTCGTCTCGTTGACGCCGCTGTCGATCTCGGTCTTCGTCAGGAGCAGCGGCAGCCGGCCCTCGCGGATGGTCTCCTCGGTGATGATGCATTTCCGGACGTCGGCCCGTTCCGGGATGTCGTACATGACCTCGAGGAGGGCCTCCTCGACGATCGACCGGAGGGCTCGGGCGCCGGTCTTGCGATCGAGCGCGACGTCGGCCGCGGCCCGCAGCGCGCCGGGCGTGAAGACGAGCTCGACCTTGTCGAGCTGGAGGAACTTCTGGAACTGCCGGGCGACCGCGTTCTTCGGCTCGACGAGGACCCGGACGAGGTCCTCGGAGGTGAGCGCGGTCAGGGTCACGATGACCGGCAGCCGGCCGACGAACTCCGGGATGAGCCCGAACTTCAGGAGGTCCTCGGGCATGAGCTTCTCGAGGATCTTGCCGCGCTCGGCCGGCGTTGAGATCGCCGTCTCCGAGCCAAACCCGATCGAGCGCTTGCCAACCCGCTCCTCGACGATCTTCTCGAGGCCGTCGAACGCGCCACCGCAGATGAACAGCACGTTCGTCGTGTCGATCTGGATGAAGTCCTGGTGGGGATGCTTGCGGCCGCCCTGGGGCGGGACGTTGGCGACGGTCCCCTCGAGGATCTTGAGAAGGGCCTGCTGGACACCCTCGCCCGAGACGTCACGGGTGATCGACGGGTTGTCGGCCTTGCGGGCGATCTTGTCGATCTCGTCGATGTAGATGATCCCGCGCTGGGCCCGGGCGACGTCGAAGTCGGCCGCCTGGATGAGCCGCAGGAGGATGTTCTCGACATCCTCGCCGACGTAGCCGGCCTCGGTCAGCGACGTCGCGTCGGCGATGCAGAACGGGACGTCGAGGACGCGGGCCAGCGTCTGCGCGAGGAGCGTCTTGCCGGAGCCGGTCGGGCCGACCAGCAGGACGTTCGACTTCTGGAGCTCGACCTCGTCCACGGCATGGCCGGCGTTGACCCGCTTGTAGTGGTTGTAGACCGCCACCGAGAGGACCTTCTTGGCCTTCTCCTGGCTGATCACGTACGAGTCGAGGGCGTACTTGATCTGGCGCGGATTGGGCAGCTTCGCGACCGAGGGCTTGGCCTTCGGCTGCTCGAGCATCTCCTCCTCGATGATCTCCTGGCAGAGGTTGATGCACTCGTCGCAGATGTAGACGCCCTGGCCGGCGATGAGCTTGCGGACCTGCTCCTGGCTCTTGCCGCAGAAGGAGCAGCGATAGGGAACCTTCGTGCCCTTGCTGCTGCTCGTCGTGCTCACGCTTACCCCTGCTTCCCCTTCTTCGGCTCGGTGGCCTGGGTCACCTCGGCCGTCCCGGTCACGCTCGCGCCCTCGCCACCGGCGAGGCCGGCGTCGTGGGCCTGCGCGATGAGCGAGGCACCCGGCACCGAGTAGACCGCGTCGATGATGCCATAGTCCTTCGCCTCTTCCGGGGACATGAAGCGATCGCGATCGGTGTCGCGGACGACCGTCTCGAGGGGTTGCCCCGTGTGGCGAGCGAGGATCTCGTTGTTCATCTTCACCAGGAGCTCCCACTCCCGCATCTGGATGACCGCGTCAGGCGCATTGCCCCGGAACCCGCCGGAGCCCTGGTGGATCATCACCCGGCTGTGGGGCAGGGCGTAGCGCTTGCCCTTCGTCCCGGCCGCAAGCAGCACCGACGCCATGGACGCAGCCTGCCCGATGCAGATCGTGCTGACGGGGGCCCGGAGGTACTGCATGGTGTCGTAGATCGCCAGCCCGGCCGTGACGATCCCGCCGGGCGAGTTGATGTAGAGGCTGATGTCCTTCTCGGGGTCCTCGGACTCGAGGAACAGGAGCTGGGCGATGATCAGGTTCGCCAGGTGGTCCTCGATGGCGTCGCCGAGGAAGATGATCCGCTCCTTCAGGAGCCGCGAGTAGATGTCGTAGGCGCGCTCGCCACGGCTCGACGACTCGATGACCATCGGGACAAGCATCTGGGTCTCCTTCAGCGGCCGGCGGCCGCGGGCTCGGTCTCGCCGACCACGGTACCCGGATCGGGGGCGCCAATGGCGGCGTTGGCCTCGGCCTCCTCGACGGAGAGGGAGCTCGCCTCGGCGTCCTCGAGGTGGGGCAGGGCCGGGTGCTCGGGATGGGCCGCCAGCCACTCGTCGATCAGGCTCTCGACCACGCGGCTCCGCCGAAGCGTGCTGCGGATGAAGCTCCGGCCGCGCTCCGACTCGAAGTACGACACGGTCTTGCGGTCCTTGGCATAGCGCTCGCGGGCCTTGGCGACCTCGGCCTCGACCGCGGCGTCGGTGATCGTGATCCCCTCGGCCTCCGCGACCTTCGACAGGACCAGCAGGACGCGGACCCGTTTCTCGGCGTTCGGCCGGAACTCGGCGTGGAGGTCGGCGTCGGTCTTCTCGACGACCTTGAGGTAGGCCTCCTCGGTGATGCCCTGGCGGGCCAGCGAGCCGCGGAACTCGTCGTGCATGACCTCGACCTCCTGCTCGACGAGGACGTCGGGCAGCTCGAGGTCGGCGTTCGCGGTCGCGTAGTCGATGATCTTGTCGGCGAACTCATGGCGGGCCCGATCGAGCGCGTTCTGCTCGAGGCGCTGCTTGATGTCGCGGCGGAGATGGGCGAGATCGTCGAAACGACCCATCGAGCGGGCGAACTCGTCGTCCGCATCGGGCAGGACCTTCTCGCGAAGCTCCTTCAGCTCGACCTCGAAATGCGCGACCTGACCGGCCAGGCCGGCCTCGCCATAGTCCGCCGGGAACGTGATGTCGAAGCCCTTCGTGTCGCCCGGGCGGAGGCCGATGACGTTGTCCTCGAAGCCCGGGATGAGGCGCTCCTCGCCGAGGATCAACGGCATCCGGGTAGCGCTCCCACCGTCGAACGGCTCGCCGTCACGGGTTCCCTCGTAGCCGATGACCGCGTAGTCGCCGGCCCGGGCGCCGCGATCGGTGACGGCAACGAGCGTGGCGTTCTGGTCGCGGAGCTCCTCGAGGACCTTGTCGACGTGGGAATCGTCGATCGTCTCGATCGACGGCCCGAAGTTGAAGCCCTTGTAGTCGCCGAGCTTCACCTCCGGCCGGACCTGGACGGTAGCGGTGAAGATCACCGGCTTGCCCTCGATCCCCTGCTCCACTTCGACCTCGGCCTGGGTGAGCGGCAGGATGTCGTGCTGGACGAGCGCGTCGCGGTAGGCCCGCTGGACGGCGTGGTCCATGGCCTCCTCGATCACTGCGTCCTTGCCGAGCACCGCCTCCAGGACGCCGCGGGGCGCCTTGCCGGGTCGGAAGCCCGGGATCTTCGTCCGCTGCGAGAGATGCCGGACGGCCTCCGTGATGGCGGCGTCGAGGCGCTCGGGAGGCAGCTCGACGCGCACGCGAATCGAGCTCTTGGGGGCCGGGGAGAGGGTGACCTGCATCGGAGGCCAGAGTATAGGGAGAGGCCCCCGGCGCCGCCCGGACCCCGTTCCTCGGGCGGCTATCCTCGCTGCGGGCGAGTGGCGGAACGGCAGACGCGCCGGCCTTAGGAGCCGGTGCCCCGCAAGGGGCGTGAGGGTTCGACCCCCTCCTTGCCCACCAGGCCGTGGCCTAGGATTCTCGCGTGACCGGCAACCAGGACGAGCCCAAGGGGCGCCTCGCCCGCGCAGCAGGCAATGTCGGCGACACCGTCGCCGGCGTCGCGACCCAGGCCGGCGCCGCAGCGGGACGCTTGCTCGGCGGCAGCCGCGAGACCCGCCTCCGCCGGCTGAACCGAACGCCACTTCCGAATCTCTTCGACCTCCACCCCGAGGCTCGCGTCGTGACGCGCCGGAACCTCGGCCTGGTGACGATCCCCGTGGCGGCCATCCGCGGGACCGCGGTCGAGGGCTCGCCGCAGCGGGGCGCCGACTTCACGCCGCTGCCGCGCCTCAAGGGCGCGAACTGGCGCCAGCGCTGGCAGTGGCTGCGGGCCGCCCACGAGCACCTCGAGATCCTGCCGCCGATCGACGTCCTCCAGACCGCAGACGGCTACTGGGTCGTCGACGGCCACAACCGCGTCGCGCTGGCGCTCCTCGCCGGGCAGGACGACATCGACGCCAACGTCACCCACCTGCACCTCCCCGGCACGGTGGAAGTCGAGCTCGAAACCGGGTCGCTCGAGACCGTCCTCGCCGACTCCCGTGATCTCCGTGCGGCCGCCCGGGGTGCGCCCCCGACCCACGCCCACCGTCGTTCGACGACCGGGGGCGAACCGCATCCGTGACACGCCACATGCGGCTCCCCTGGGACGACCCGCGGCCGTTCGCATCCGATCGCCCGTCGTTGCGGATCCTCGCCGCCTCCGACGAGCCGGACCCGGCCCTCGATCACGCCGCCAACCGCGAGCGCCTCGGACGGGTCGACCTGGTCGTCGGCTGCGGCGATCTCGACCCGGAGCGTGTCGCCTTCCTCGGCGACGCTTTCCGGGCACCGCTCGTCTACGTCCGAGGCAACCACGACCGTGGCGGCGCCTGGCGGACCGCGACGGTCAACCATGTGCCCACGGAGACGAGCGGGATCGACCGCCGATCGCTGCCCGGCGTCGCGTTGCTCGGGCTGCCGTGGCCCGGCCTCGATGACCGTCAGGCCGGCCGCGACGAGACGGCCGCCTGGGGCCAGGTCATCGGCGCCCTGAAGCTGCAGCTCCTCCGTCCATCAGCCTCGCCCTGGCTCGTCTTCAGCCACGCCCCGCCGCGGGGAGCCGGCGACACGCCGGACGACCCGTTCCATACCGGCTTCGCGGCCTACCGGGCCGTCCTCGAGCGGCTCGCCCCGCGGTTGTGGCTCCACGGCCACACGACGCGGGCCGCCCAGCGGACGCCGGTCGTCGAGCACGGCCCGACCACGCTCGTCAACGTCACCGGCTCGACGCTCGTCGAGCTCTATCCGGTCACTGCCACCTGAAGAAGCGGGCCGAGATCCCGAGGCAGACGACGAGCCAGCCCGCGAGGACGGCGAGGTCGACGCCGAGCGGCACGAACGGCGCGCCGCCGACCATGACCTGGCGGAGGGCGTCGCCGAGGTAGGTCAGCGGCATGAAGGTCGCGACCGAGCGCAGCCAGTCGGGCATGATCTCGAGCGGGAAGAAGATTCCCGACAGGAACATCAGCGGGAACTGGACGATGCTCGTCATGCCGTTCGCGGCCTCCTCGGTCCGTGCGAACGAGGCGATGACGTAGCCGATCGAGACGAACGTCAGGGCGCCGATCGCGACGAGCCCGGCGATCGCCAGCGGCCCGCCCGAGATCTCGACCCCGAGGAATCGGATCCCGATCCCGACGATGGGCAGCGTCTGCGCCGCGGCGATGACGAGCCGGACGACGATGTTGGAGCCGACCAGCGTCCAGCGCGGCAGCGGCGTGGCGTTGAGCCGCTTGAGGATGAGCTTCTCGCGCTGCTGGACGAGCGGGATCGCCGCGAACACGCCGAGCTGCATGAGGGCCATCGCCAGGATGCTCGGCACGAAGTACGAGACGTTCGAGAGCCGCTCGGTCTGCGGCTGCTGGGTCTCGACCGAGATGAGCGGCGGCTTGCCGCTGAGCGCGACGTTCGTCGCCTGGGCGACCGCGTCGGTGATCGACGTGATCGCCTGAGCGGTGCTGGTCCGGGTCGGGTCGGTGTAGACGGTCAGGCGTACGGGCGTCGCCGCGCCACCCGCCTGGGCGGCGGCCATGGCCGGCCCGGTGCCGGCGGGGACCACGATGATGCCCGCGATGTCGCCCGTCGTCATCGCCGCCTTCTCGGCGTCGAGCGATCCGTCGTGGAGGGTCACCACGCCGCTTCGCTCGAAGGCGGCCCGGAGCTGTCCGGCCGCCGGGCTGCCGTCCTGGTCGACCCAGCCGAGGTCGTAGTTCGGAGTGCCGCCACCGGAGAAGATCGTCCCGAAGAGCACGACGAACAGGATCGGGAACGCCAGGGTCCAGAAGAGGGCCGCCCGGTCGCGGGTGAAGCTCCTGAGGTTGGCCCGGCTCAGGCTGATGAGCGATCGCATCGGCTAGTCCCGCAGGGCCCGGCCGGTCAGGTCGAGGAAGACGTCCTCGAGCGTGGCCCGCCGGACGAGGAGGTTGTCGGGCTCCGTTCCCGCCTCCCGGGCCGCGGCGAGCAGCGCCCCGATCGTCTCGGGCACGTCGCCGGTGTAGAGCAGCGTCGCGCCGTCCTCGTGGGCGACGCGGGTCACGCTCGCGAGGCTGGTCAGGCGCTCGTCAGGCAGCGCCGCCATCGTGTCGAACTGGATCGCCTTCTCACGGAACCGCCGGCCGATCAGCTCATCGGCCGTGCCGATGTCGAGGATCCTGCCGTGGTCCATGATCGCAACGCGGTCGCAGATCGCCTCGGCCTCCTCCAGGTAGTGGGTCGTCAGCAGCACCGACCGGCCCTCGGCCTTCAGTCCGAGGATCAGCTGCCACAGCCCACGGCGCGCGGCGGGATCCAGTCCCGTCGTCGGCTCGTCAAGGAAGACCAGCTCCGGATCGTTGACCAGCGCGAGCGCGACCGAGAGCCGCTGGCGCTGGCCGCCCGAGAGGTTCTTCGTCTGGGCCG
>JBKPRF010000172.1:0-10037 GCA_046734475.1 Chloroflexota bacterium | reverse complement strand
CCCTGGATGTACCAGTAGCCGTCGGGATCGACCATCGCCCAGTCACCGTGGACCCACACGCCGGGCAGTCGCGACCAGTACGCCTCGATGTAGCGGTCAGCGTCGTTCCAGAAGCCGCGGGTCATGCCAGCCGAGGGCTGGCGAATGACGAGCTCCCCGACCGCGCCGCGAACCGGCCTGCCGTCGGCGTCGACGACGTCCGCGGCCATCCCGACATTCGGGCCCGCGAACGACGTCGGCTTGATCGGCGTGACCAGGTTGCCCGACACGATCCCGCCCGACACCTCGGTCCCGCCGCTGTAGTTGACGACCGGGCAGCGCGAGCCGCCGACCTCGCGGAAGTACCACCACCATGGCTCCGGGTTCCATGGCTCTCCCGTCGAGCCCAGGACCCGCAGCGACGAGCGGTCATGGCTCCGCACCGCCTCCTCGCCGTGCGGGATCAGCGCCCGGACCACGGTCGGGCTGAGGCCAAGGTGGCTGACCCGGTGGCGCTCGACGATCGACCACAGCCGGTCGGGCCCCGGGAAGTCGGGGGTGCCCTCGTACAGGACCAGCCGAGCGCCGAGCAGCAGCGACCCGGAGATGGCCCAGGGGCCCATCATCCAGCCGAGGTCGGTGAACCAGAACAGCGAGTCGCCCGATCGCAGGTCGAAGCAATGGGCGAGATCCTGGGCGGCCTTGATCGGGAAGCCGCCGTGGACGTGGACGGCTCCCTTCGGGCGACCCGTCGTGCCCGAGGTGTAGATCACCATGTACGGCAGCTCGGGATCGGTCTCGGGCCGATCCGCAAATGGGCGCGCCTCGCCGACCGGCGATGCCGCCGCGATCGCTTCGTCCCACCAGCGGTCCCGATCGGCCGACCACGGTGGCGAGTCGCGGCGGTCGCCGAGGCGCCGGACCACGATGACCCGCCGGACGCTCGGCGCGAGGGCCACGGCCTCGTCGGCGGTCTCCTTCAACGGCACCACGCCACCCCGCCGGAGGAAGCCGTCGGCGGTGATCAGGAGCTTCGCCTCGCAGTCATTGAGGCGCGTCGCCGCCGCCGTTGCGCCGTAGCCCGAGAAGATCGGCGTGAAGATCGCCCGCAGGAGCCCCAGCGCCAGCACCGCGATGGCCGTCTCGGAGAGCATCGGCAGGAGGATCCCGACCCGGTCGCCGGGCCCCACGCCTTCGGCGGCGAGCATCGCGGCGGCCCGCTCGACCTCGGTCCGCAGCTCCGCGGCGGTGAACCTCCGGACCTCGCCGTCCTCGCCCTCCCAGACGAGGGCCTCGCCGGCGGGCTCGCGAGCGGACCGCGGATCAATCGCCGCGGCAGCGTGGTTGAACGCGCCCCCGGACCACCACCTGGCCCATTCGGGACCTCGCGACGCATCCAGGACCGAGGTCGGCCGGCGTTGCCACGGGATCGCAAGATCGTCGGCCGCCGCGCCCCAGAACCAGGCCGGATCCTCCGCCGCGCGGGCCTGCAGAGCCTCGAGGCGGGTCATCCCGGACGCCTGGACGAATCGCGCGAGGCGGCTGTCGGCGAGGTCCGCGGGGCTCGGTCGCCAGGCGGCGTCGGGGACGTCGCGGCCGAAGGCCGGCCAATCGGGCGCGGGCACGGCCGGGATGCTACTGCTAGCCTCGCCGCGATGTCGCGCGCCACCGCCCTGCTGGTCGCGGCCCTGGCGCTCGCCGGCTGCTCCGGGCTCGTCGAGGGCGTGCCATCGCCGACCCCCCAGGATTTCGGCGGCATCGTCTCGACGCTCGGGGCCGCCGGGATCAGCGTCTCGAACCCGGTCTCCGGCGACGCCGGCTGCTCGGACCCCAGTCTCTTCGGCACGGCAGTCGCCTTCGGCGCCTATGGCCTCGGCATCCCCGCCTCCGCTCCGGTCAAGCTCCGGGTCTACATCTTCGGGGACACGGACGCGTACCAGCGCAAGCGCCCGACCGTCGACACCTGTGTCGCGCGCTGGGCCACGGATCCGGCGACGTTCGAGACGATCGATGCGGCCCCGTACGTCCTGGCCGGTCAGGGTCCGTGGCCGGCGCCCTTCAAGGATGCCCTCCAGCGGGCCCTCCACGCCGCCGCGGGAGCGAGTAGCCCGAACGTACCGAGCGGTACGTAGCCCGCCGTCGGGCGAGGTGCCCGGAGGCGCCGCAATTTCGTCAACGCCGGTCGCGGACCACAGGGTGGTCGTGATCCGCACTCCTCGCCGGGATGCTCCCGGACATGGGGAAGGCGAAGGGCCCGAGGGCCCGCTGGGCGCTGGCGGCCGCACTGCTGGTGTCGATGGCGAACGTCTCGAACGCGCTGGGCATGGCGCGCTCGATGCAGAGCGCCGTCGCCGCCGAGGAAGGGCAGGGACCAGCGCTCACCATGGGCGCGAACCTGGATCGCAGCCTGGTCGCTCCCTACCGGGGGCTCGCGCGGACGTCGGCCATCGCAGCCGCGGCCGCGCGGGCTCGCCTGGCCGAGGTCAAGCATGAGAAGCCGGGTCCGACAAAACCCTCGAAGCCTGCGAAGCCGGCGAAGCCCGTTGTCCGGAATCACCTCTGGATCCCGGCGCTGGGGATCAGCCGGGGCTACTCGTGGTACGCCTGTGGCCGGACGACGGAACTCGCGAACATCGTCTATCGGTGGGGCTGCGCCGGCCGCAACAACGTCTACCTGATGGGTCACGCCTGGGGTGTGTTCAAGCCGCTCCATGACGCGTACCTGGCCGGCACGCTCCGCAAGGGCATGGTCGCCTACTGGGCCGATAGCCTCGGTCGCGTCCACCGCTTCCGGGTGACGGCCTGGCAGGTGGTCAAGCCGTCGGTCACCGCATGGGCGACGGCTGCCCAGCCCACCCTGAGCATGACGCTCCAGACGTGCATGGGCGGCCACAGCCAGTACCGCCTGGACGTTCGCCTGGTCTCGTTCTAGCTCGAGCGGAGCCCAAGCACCTTCCTGGCGATGACGAGCCGCTGGACCTGGCTCGTCCCCTCGCCGATCTCGGTGAGCTTCGCGTCGCGGAGGTACCGCTCGACCGGGTACTCGGTGACGTAGCCGTAGCCACCGTGGACCTGGATCGCCGCGTTCGTCACCCGCGAGCTGACCTCGGAGGCATACAGCTTGGCCTCGGCCGCGGCGAGCGAGAAGTCCCGGCCGCGATCCTTGAGCCACGCCGCTCGCCAGACGAGCGCCCGCGCGGCGTCGAGCTCGGTCGCCATGTCGGCGATCATGAAGCCGACCCCCTGGAACGTGCCGATCGGGACCCCGAACTGCTGCCGCGACTGGGCGTACGGCACGGCGGCGTCGTAGGCCGCCTGGGCGATCCCGAGGGCCATCGCGGCGATGCTGATGCGACCGCCGTCGAGGATCTCGAGGAACATCCGGAAGCCCTGGCCGAGCTCGCCGAGGAGGTTCTCCTCGGGCACCCGGCACCCGTCGAAGACGAGCTCGCCGGTGGCCGACGCGTGGAGGCCGAGCTTGTCCTCGAGGCGCGCCACCCGGAAGCCTCTCGTGTCGGCCGGGACGATGAACGCCGAGATCTCGGCCGAGCCGTTGTCGCGAGTTCCGGTTCGGGCGGTGACCACATAGGTGCCGGCCTGGCCGGCGTTGGTGATGAAGCGCTTGCCGCCGTCGATCACCCAGTCACCGCCGTCGCGCCGGGCCGTCGTCCGCGTGCCGCCGGCATCCGATCCGGCACCCGGCTCGGTCAGGCCGTAGGCTCCGATGACCTTGCCGCTCGCCATCGGCACCAGGTAGCGATCCTTCTGGGCCTTGGTGCCGGCGAGATGCAGCGGGCCGCAGCCGAGCGAGGTATGGGCGGCGACGATGATCCCGAGCGAGCCCCAGACCCGGCTGATCTCCTCGACCGCGATCGCATACGCGAGATAGTCGAGGCCCGCCCCACCCTCCTCCTCGGGCAGCGGGATGCCGAGCCAGCCCATCTCCCCGAGGCGCTTGACGACCTCGACGGGAAAGCTGTGGGCCCGCTCGTGCTCTTCGACGACTGGCGCGACCTCCTTGACCATGAAGTCGCGGATCGTCGAACGGAGGAGCTGGTGCTCCGAGGGAAGGTCGAGGTCCATCGCGGCCGAGCGTAGCAAGGCAGGGCGGGCGGCGGCCTCGCGAGCCAGACCTCGCGAGCCAGACATCGCGAGCCAGACCTTCGCGGGCCAGACCTCCCTACGGCGACGTTCCTGCTAGCCTCGCGCCATGTCCGAGCCAGCCCGTCTGGCCGGCCCCAGGACCGGCACCGCGAGCCCCCCGCCGACGAGCGGACGCGCGAACCCGGCCGCCACTCCCTCGGCCCTCCGCCGAGCGATCCTGATCCACCTCCGCCAGGCCGGGCCGACCTCGCCCGACGCGCTCGCGGCGGCGCTGCTCGCCTCCCGCACCGGCGTGCTCCAGCAGCTGCACGCGCTCGAGGACGCCGGGCTGGTCCGGCACGCCGCGGAGCGCCACGGCGTGGGCCGGCCGCGCCACCTGTACGACGTGACGGCGGAGGCCCAGGAGCTCTTTCCGGCCGATTACGGCGGCTTCGCTTCGGGCCTGCTCAAGGCGATCCAGGCCGTCGGCGGCGACGATCTCGTCGAGCAGGTCTTCGAAGCCCGGCGGCGCCAGATCGGCGACCGGGCCCGGCGGCGGATGGCGGAGCGGCTGCCCGACGACGCCTCGCTGCTCGATCGGGTCCGAGTCCTGGCGGTCCTCCAGGACGAGGCGGGCTATCTTGCCGAGGCGCTGGTCGACGACGACGGCGCGGTGAAGCTGCGGGAGCACAACTGCGCGATCGACAAGGTGGCCCGCCGGACTTCCGCCGCGTGCGAAGCCGAGCTCGCCCTGTTCCGGGAGCTGCTCGGTCCGGACGTCGTCCGCGAGACGCACATCGCCTCCGGCGACCGCTGCTGCACGTACGTCGTCGGCAAGGCGCCGGCGTCAGGCGTGAGCTAGCCCTCGCTCACCGCGGTCAGGTCTCGGAGAACCGGACGCAGCACCGCCCATCCGTCGGGACGAACGCCGCTGATAGGCGGTCGTCGCCGAGCCCCTCGACGACGCCCTCGGCCCAGGCGACGTTCGCGCCGCAGGTCACGTCGCGGTACGCGTCGGACAGCGCGCGGTACGGGCAGTTGCAGAGCGTGACCGCGCCGGTCGGGTCCACCTCGGGCTCGTAGCCACCACGCGCGAGCAGCCGCCGGAGCGCGTCGACGAGGCGCTCGTGGCTTGGCCGGCGACCGCTCTCGGCTCTCGCTTCCGCACCGGCGGCCCGCCCCCGCCGTCGTGCCGGCTCGTTCACGGCGCCGGCGACGACGTCGGCGCCGACCGTCTCGCCGAGACCGACGAGGCCCTGGGCGAAGAGATCGGCCATCGCGCCGTAGTTCCGAGGCGGCAGGGAGACGGCCACCTCGCGTGCGGCCCGGCGGTACACCTTCGCCGGTCGGCCCGCGCCCGGCCCGGATCGGCCGCTCAGCCGGCGGTAGCCCGCCTCGAGCAGGCCGGCGGCCACGAGCCGGTCGAGGTGGAACGCGGCGAGCTCGCGACTCATCCAGAGCCGATCCGCGGCCTGGTCCCGCCCGATCTCACCGTGCGAGGCGGCGACGAGCTCGTACAGGCGCCGGCGGTTCGGCTCCTCGAGCGCGGCGAGCGCCGCGAGGTCGTCGTCCGGCCGTTCGGTGTAATGCGGTTGCAAGGAAGTCGTATCCGGGTCGGATGTGGTCACAGTCCAACTCTAACGCAAATCGCGGCTGATTCAAGACTTGACAGTTGACCCGTGTGTTGTAACGATAAGTCCCGTTATCGATACAGCCTCGCAACTCGGAAGGAGTCACCGATGGCCACCCCTCGAGAACCGGTCCGCCTGGCGCTTCGCAAGCTCTGGTCGGATCACGTCTTCTGGACCCGCGAATACATCATGTGCGCGGTCCGCGGCCCCGGCGGGGTCACCGGCACCGCCGCCACCATGCCATTGGACGGTGCCGGCCGGACCGTCACCTCGGCCACGCAGGGCGTCCTGAAGACGACGCCGATGAGCGACGCCGACGCCGCCGCCGGCCGCCTCCTCCGCAACCAGGACGACATCGGCAACGCCATCGTCCCGTACTACGGCGAGGACGCCGGCCACCAGCTGACCGACCTGCTCAAGCAGCACATCCTCATCGCCGTCGAGCTCGTCGGCGCGGCGAAGACCGGCGACACCGACCGGTTCGAGAAGGAAGACGCCCGCTGGACGGAAAACGCCGAGAACATCGCGACGTTCCTGTCCACGGCCAACAGCCACTGGCCGAAGGCCGATGTCATGGATCTCCTCGCCCAGCACCTGAAGCTGACGAAGGACGAGACCGTGGCGATCATCGCCAATGATCACGACGGTGCCGTCGAGCGCTTCGACGACATCTACAACGAGATCATCGTCCTCGCCGACGCGCTCTTCGATGGGCTCGTGGCGCAGTTCCCGGAGCGCCTCCAGAAGGCGGCGTAGGTCTCGTGACGGCCATGGCAGCCACGGCCACAGCCATCGCGCCGGCACGGCCCATCGAGGCTGCCGAGGTGCCGGTCCGGACGCTCCCGATCGGGGCGTTCGGGCCGGCGTTCGCCGGGGTCCTGGCGACCGACGGCCGGCGCTATTCGCTCGACGACCTGGCCGGCTCCGAGGCGACGGTCCTCATCTTCACCGCGAACCGCTGCCCGACGGCGAAGGCCCACGCCGGGCGGATCGAGGCGGCCCGCGAGCGGTACGAGCCGCTGGGCGTCCGCTTCGTGCTCATCAACTCCAACGACCCCCACATCCATCCCGAGGAGCGCTTCGAGCGGATGGTCGCCCGCAGCGCCGCCGATGGCACCCCGATCCCCTACCTCGCCGACGCCGACCAGTCGATCGCGGCCGCGTACGGCCCGACCTGCACGTTCCATGCCTTCGTGCTCGACGGCGACCGGCGCGTCCGCTACGAGGGCCGGTTCGACGACGCCCGGCTCGAGGAGCGGGTCACGACCCGTGACGTCGACGCTGCGCTCGACGCGATCCTCGCCGGCCGCGCCGTCGAGGTGCCGAGCACGCCCGCCTTCGGGTGTGCCCTCGAGCTCCTCGGCGACCAGCCGTTTGCCCTGCCGATGCCCTCGGGGCCGATCGCGGGTCTGGGCCGGGCCTCCGGGTCGGCAACCGGCGCCAGCTCTGGAACCGCCGCCGGGGCGCCTGGCGTGCGGCTCCGTCTGAGCCTGGTCCTGGCGTCAGCCGCCGCCTGGATCCTCACCGTGGTCGGCACCGCGACTGGCGCCGGCTCCGTCCTCGGCCATGACGCGCTCATCCATGGCGGACCGTCCGGCCCGCCGCCACTATGGCTCGCGG
Source organism: Chloroflexota bacterium (assembly GCA_046734475.1). Taxonomy (GTDB): domain Bacteria; phylum Chloroflexota; class Limnocylindria; order Limnocylindrales; family CSP1-4; genus UBA5189. Next base: position 2,724 of record JBKPRF010000172.1, on the reverse strand, counting down.
CCGTCGGGTTCCTCATCACCTGGCAGCTGATGCTCGCGGCGACGATGGTCCCGGCCAGCGGCCCGGCGCTCGGCGTCGTGGCGCGCGGCCTCGCCGCCCGAGCCAGGCCCCTCCTGGAATCCGCGACCTTCGTGGCGGCGTTCGCGCTCGTCTGGAGCGCCTTCGGTCTCGCCGCGTTCGCCGGCGATTGGGTCCTGCACCACCTCGTCGACACGACGCCGTGGCTCGCGGCGCGGCCGGAGCTCATCCAGGCCGGGATCCTCGCGGTCGCCGGCGCATACCAGCTCACGCCATGGAAGCGATCCGGACTGGCGGCCTGTCGCGATCCCCATGCGGTCGCCGCCTGCTGCGATCCGGCCGCGGATCGGCCGGGCTTCCGGGCCGGCGTCCGCCACGCCCTCGACTGCCTCGGGGCGTCGTGGGCCCTCATGCTGCTGATGTTCGCCGCGGGTCCGGCCGACCTCGCCTGGATGGTCGCCGTGACCGGGATCATGGCCTACGAGGTTCGCGCCGACGATGGCCAGGAGTCGGCGTGGCTGTTCGGCGTCTTCCTGCTCGGCTTCGCCGGCGCTCGCATGCTGGGCGTCCTGCCGCTCGGCTGACCTCGCGCGAAGTCATGCCTCCTCGCGCTCGACGACCTCGCGCCGTTCCGGCAGGCGGGCGCCGAGCGAGATGTCCGACACGTTCGGGACGAACGACGCCGCCATCGACGTCGCGGCGACCTGCTCCTGCTCCTCGACCGAGAGGATCCCGAGGCGGCCCAGCGTCCGGAGCTCGTCTCGGATGTACGTCTGGAGCATCTCCGGGCCGTCGGTCGAGATCGTGAAGCGGACGCCGTTGCGCCGGAAGGTGTCGAAGATCCAGCGGAACTCATCCCAGCCCGATACGACCCGGGTGTTGATGTTCGACGTCGGGCAGATCTCGAGGACGATGCCGCGCTCCTGGAGCATCGCCATCGCCCGCGGGTCATAGGCGGCCTTCACGCCGTGCCCGATCCGGTCCGGCTCGAGCAGCTCGATGACCCTGGCGACCTCCTCGGTCGGGCCGGACTCGCCGGTGTGGACGGTCAGGCCGAGGCCGAACTGCCGAGCCCGCTTGAAGAGGGCCTTGTAGTCGGCGACCCGGAACGTGGCCGACTCGGGGCCGGCGATGTCGATCCCGACGACGCCGCGGTCGCGCCACGCGATCGCCTTCTCGACGAGGATCTCGTTCAGTTCGTATGGGAACGCTCGATCGAGGCAGAAGATCAGGCCCGGCCTGACCGGGTACTCGAGGCTCGCGCGGTCCATGCCGCGCGTTGCGGCGGCGATGATGTGATCCAGGTCCTGCTCGCCGCCGCGGTTGCGCTTCATCGGGTTGAAGCGCAGCTCCATCGTCGTGATGTTGTTCTTGCGGTACGCGCCGCCGACGACCTCGTAGACGCTCCGCTCGACCGCGAGCGGCGACGACTGGATCAGCTCCGTCCAGTGGAAGAGCTGCAGGTAGCCGTCGAACGACTTGGAGCCCTTCGGCCCGACCGTGATGAGGTCGCGGAACTCCCAGTAGTCCTTCGTGGGGAGCTTGATGCCCCCCGCGTGGGCGATGCCCCACATGATCGGCGGCGTGACCGCAGCGCCGAGGTGACAGTGGAGCTCGGCGAGCGGAACGGATCGGGACAACTGGCGCGGCATGTCATCTCGGAGGATATCCGAGGGCGCTCGGACTCCGGCGTTCGATGCTAATGAGACGCCGAGTCACCAGGCGCGAGCACGCGACGGCGCATGGAGCCCCGCCGTCTCGGATGTGACCCCGCCGACCCGTGGACCATCGCGGAACCGGACCCGCCCGAGATAACGGGTCTCGGAGCGATGCCGGTTGCACCCGCGTGGCGTTCCAGAGTCTCACGGCGATGACCGGCGAGTAAGACTCGCGCGGTTCAATGCTTCGGTGATCACGACGAAGCAGGCGGCGGCAGCCAGGCGGGCGTCAGATCACGCTCATCGGGACCTGGCAGAGGACATCCGCCGGCTCAGGGGCGATGCCGGTGCGACGCTCGCGGAGCTCGCGGCAGCAGCCGGAGTGGACCGGGCATACCTGGGCCGCATCGAAGACGGCCGCGCTCGACCCACGATCGACACCTACGTGAAGCTGGCGATCGCCTTGGGAGCCGACCTCGCGACCCGGCTCTATCCCAACACCGGTCCGCTCATCCACGACCGGCACCAGGCCGGAATCCTCGAGGCGCTGCTCGGTGCCATGGATCCGCGGTGGAAGGCGTATACGGAAGTTGGTGTTCGCCACCCTGCTCGTGGCTGGATCGACGTCGTCCTTCACGATCGGCGCGACCGGTGCCTCGTGGCCACCGAGATCCAGTCCGAGCTCAGGCGTATGGAGCAGCAGCTGCGGTGGTTCGCCGCGAAGTCGGAAGCGCTTCCTTCGTGGGAAGGCTATGCGCACCTCGGCGAGCTGGAAACGACATCCCGCCTGCTGATCGTCCGCGCAACGAGGAGTACACGTGCCATCGGCCGCGAGCTTGCGAGTCAGTTGGCCGTCGCCTATCCGGCCCACCCAGCGGATGCGCTCGCGGCTCTGCGAGGGCCGGGGCCGTGGCCGGGCGCCGCACTCGTGTGGGCCGACGTCCGATCGAACCAGGTCCGATTCATGGCACATCGCTGAAGGCCGACGGGATCGGCAGCTCGAGCTGGACGGTCGTCGCCCGGTACTCTGGCCGATGGACGATCGGGG
>JBKPRF010000171.1:0-3011 GCA_046734475.1 Chloroflexota bacterium | reverse complement strand
GTCAAGACGCACGAGGACGTCTCGTTCGGCATGCGCCGGATCGAGCTCACCTGCGCGACCTGCGGCGCCCACCTCGGCCACCTCTTTCCGGACGGGCCGCGCCCGACCGGCCTGCGCTACTGCATCAACTCGGCCTCGCTCGACTTCAGCCCGCGGGACGAGGCTCCGACGGAGTCGCCGCCCGCGACCTGAAGACCCCGGCCATCAGCCAGGCCCAGATCGGGAACAGCACGAGATAGCCGAGGGCGCCCGTATAGGCGAGCGGGTGCGTCGCGCCGCCGAGGATCAGTCCGATGGCGGTCAGGACGAAGCCGAGGCCAGCGAGTGCGCCGAGCCAGCGAAGCGAGCCTCGCAGCCAGGGGCCGGCAAGGGGCGGCGCGCCGGTCAGCCACAGCCCGATGACGATCAGGGCGACGTTCTCGACCAGCAGCCAGCCCGTCGCCGGCGCGGTGTAGTCGAAGGAGACGAGGCCGAGAATGAAGGCCAGGTGGATCGCTGCCCAGATGAGGCACGCGCCGATCCCCGAGGCAAGCGAGAAGCGAGCCGGCCACAGCGGTGTGACACCGCCGAGCTCGTACGAGCCAAGCATCAACGGCGCGATCGCCAGGGTCTCGACCACGAGCGCGATGTCGTTGAGCGTGCCGAAGGGCTGGCCGATCGCGTAGAACAGCCCCAGGAGCACGAGCGCGGCGAGCCCGGCCAGGGCCGCCACCATCGAAGCCTGGGCCGCACGGCCGACTCGATCCCACGCCATCGCGACCTCCTACCCGCCTAGAAGAACGTCGAGCACCACGGATCCTCGGCCGTCCGGAACAGCCGGTCTGCCTCGAGCAAGGCCCCCGGCCGATGCTCATCCGCGCCGCCGGCCCGGGTCGCATCGACCAGCCTCGTGCCGCCGAGGAGCGCGGCCCCGAGCGCCGCGGCGCTGATGGTCATGTCGGGCGACTCGTCGGTCCGCCGGCAGGTCGCGCCGTCGGTACCCGCTTCGAGCCGGTAGCGACCCGCCGCCGGTCCGTCCCGCCCGCCGAGTCGATCCGCGATCTCGAGCACGAGCGTCCCGTCCCGTTCATACGTCCGGGATCCGAGGAGCGCAGCCACGTCGTACGGCCGGACCCAGACGCCGTCGACCCGGCGGATCATCTGCGCCGCCCGCGCGTCCACCACGGCCCACGTGAGCGGCTCGTTGACCCGGCGACGATCGGCCCTCACGGTCGCGACGAGGTCGAGCGAGGCCATGAACCGCCACAGCTCGAGCTCGACCTCCGGCGTCTCGCCGATGAGATCCGCGACCGTGGCGATGTTGTCCGGGATGCCCTCCTCCCAGTGCTCCTCGCCGGTGAACCGGACATAGCCGTCGGGCCGGCCGGCACCGTCCCGGTGGATCGCGATCTGGCCCTTGAAGCGCTCTCGCGTGGGTCGTTCGACGAGGCCGAGGTCGGCGTCCCAGAAGTGCTCGGGCCGCTCGATCGCAGCCGCCTGGCGCGCGACATGCCGCGCGAAGATCTCGGGCAGGATCGGCCGGGCCACGGCCGGCGTCGCGATCTCGATCGACCCCCACGCCTCCGGGAGCACGCGGATCGCTCGGGAGCGCAGCGTCCACTTGCCCTCGGCGGTCGCCGGGCCGTAGCCGAAGCGGCCATAGATCGGCCATTCCGCGGCGTGGAGGACGCTGGCGACCTCGCCGCGCTCGACCGTGTCGGCGACGTCCCGCTCCAGGAGCTGCCGCAGGATGCCCCGCCGGCGATGGGTCGGCAGCGTCGACACCGCCGCCACGGCGCTGACCGGCAGGGACGCGCCACCGGGCAGCGTCAGCCGGGTCGGGAACGTCCGGTACGTGCCGACGATTCGGTCGTCGTCGAAGGCGGCGAGCCGGCGTTCGAGGTTGACCCCGATCCAGGGCAGGGTGAGGCTGCCTTCGGGATCGCTCGGGAACATGAAGAACGTCGAGCCGATCGCTGTCATCCACGGCACGAGCTCGTCATGGCTGATCGATCGAACGGTGATGGGCACGGCCGGGACGATACTCGACGCCGACCTGCAAGGTCCCGGACGCATCGCGCGTAGGTGAGGCATGACGGACCGCGAGCTTCGCGATCGAGCGGCGGATCAGGCGTATCGCGACCACGCGACCGAGGTCTACCGCGTCGCGTACGGGATCCTGCGCGACCCCGACGAGGCGATCGACGCGACCCACGACACGTTCGCCAGGGCCTGGGAGCGCTGGGAGCAGTACGACAGCCAGCGACCGCTCCGAGCCTGGCTCCACGGGATCGTCGTCCACCTGGCGCTCGACCAGCTCCGGCGCCGGCGGGTCCGGCGGCTGGCCGTGCCGACGCTCGGCCGCCAGGCCGTGACCGAGATCGGGACGGGCGCGGGCGCCGACCCGGCCACCGACGTGGTCAGGCGGCGGGTTGTCGAGGATGCCCTGGCGACGCTTCGGCCAGAGGCACGGGCCGCCCTGATCCTGCGCCACTACTACGGCTACGACTACGCCCAGATCGGGCAGTTCCTCGGCACCGGCAGTGGCACCGTCGGCTCGACGCTGTCGCGGGCCCACGCCGTGCTGCGCCAACGCCTCGGCGGCCAGGCCGACGAGCGCCAGCTCCCGGAAACCAACCATGCCCCCAGCGCCGAGCGATCGGCCGACCCGCCAGAGGTGCTCCGATGACCCACCCGATCGACGACGACGAGGTCGCCCGGCTCGTCCGCGACGTCGCGGGCGACTGGGTGATGCCGCCCGTCCGGCTCGACCAGCCCGGCTGGCGCGAGCGGATCCGCGGCCCGCGCTCCGGAGACGCACGTGGGCTTGCCGGCTGGCTCGGCCGCGTGGGCCGGGCCGCGACCGCAGCCGTGGCGCTGACACTCGTCGCGGCGATCGTGGCGGTGTTCCTGACGAACCGCCCGACCGACGTCGGCAAGGTCCATCCGTCGCCCCCGCCGTCGGCACCCGGCTCGACTCCGCCGGCGACGCCGGAGCCCGGTGCGTCGCCGCTGCCGAAGCTCTTCACGAC
>JBKPRF010000170.1:0-6299 GCA_046734475.1 Chloroflexota bacterium | reverse complement strand
CCGCCACCGCGGTCTTGCCGGAGCCGACGTCGCCCTGGAGGAGCCGGAGCATCGGCGTCTCGCGGGCCAGATCCGCCCGGATCGCCCGGATCGCGGCATCCTGGTCCGGCGTCAGCGATGCGGGCCGGCCGACCTTCGCCGCGAGCCCGGCGACGATCGCCTCCCGGGCCCGCACGTCCGTCTCCTCGGCGACCGGGACCGCGGCGCCCCGCTCCCGGATCCGATCGCGCCGGCGGCCGACCATCCCGACCTGGAGCGCGAGGAGCTCGTCGAAAGCCAGGCGTTCGAGGGCCTCGTCGCGGCGCTCGAACGTCGTCGGGTAGTGAGCCTCCTCGAGGGCCTCGCCGATCGGTGGCAGGGAGCGGGCGCCGCGGAGCGCCTCGGGGAGGTACTCGGCGTACGCCTGCCCGGCTCGGTCGAGCGCCGCGCGCATCGTCCGCCGGAGGGAGTTGGCGGTCAGTCCCTCGGTCAGGCGATAGACCCGAACGATCCGGCCCGCGTGCAGCAGCGCCGACCCGTCGTCGTGCTGGAACTCCGGGTTGTCGAGGGTCAGCCGCGAGCCGAACCGTCGAAGCCGGCCGCTCACGACGACGGCATCGCCTTCGTGGAGCCGGCGCTCGATGAACCGCCGCCCGAACCAGGTCGCCTGGATCGAGCCCGTCTCGTCCTCGAGGCGGGCGAGCGTCCGTTGGACGCGCCTTCGGAAGGTCGGCTCCACCCGGACCTCGCCGACCCGGACGCGCGCCGAGATGACCTCGCCATCCGGGACCCAGACGAGGTCCCCGACCCGGCGCAGCTCGCGGAGGTCGTCGTAGCGGCGCGGGAGATGGAAGAGGAGGTCGCGCACCGTCCGCAGGCCGATCCGGCGCCCGGCCCGACCGACGGTCGGCCCCGCCGGCAGGCCCGAGCGGGCGATCTCCGTGTCGAGGAGCTCGGCCGGGCTGGCCGGCGCTCCCCTACTCGGCCGAGAGGAGGTAGCGGTAGTGCGGCTGGCCGCCATGGACGACCTCGACCTCGGCGCCGCCGGCGATGTCGTGGATCCGCCGGGCGAGGGCCTCGGTCGAGGCGAGATCGGCGCCATCGCCGTAGTACAGCGTGATCAGCTCGAAGCCGCGCTTCAGCGTCGCGACCGCGGCCAGGACCGCCTCGGTCGGGTCGTCGTGCACGGCGACGAGCCCGTCGTCGGGGTCGAGCGCGATCGTCTGGCCGCGCTTCACCTTCCTACCGCCGATCGTCGCGTCGCGGACGGCCTCCGTGACGGACAACGACTGGATCCCGCGGCCGGCCGCGGTCATCTCGGCGGCGTTCTCCGCCGCGGAGCGAGCCGGATCCATGGCGAGGAGCGCCGCGAGACCCTCAGCGGCGTTCCGTGTCGGGACGACCTCGACGGGCTTTCCCGCGAGGCCCGCGACCTGGCGTGCGGCGAGCACGACGTTGGGGTTGTTCGGGAGGACCAGCACCGCCTTGGCATTGACGCCCTTCACCGCCTCGAGCAGCTCGCCGGTGCTGGGATTCGCGGCCTGCCCGCCCAGGACCACCCGGCTCACGCCGAAGTCGCGGAAGATCGCGGCCAGGCCGTCACCCGCCGCGACGGCGACGACCGCCAGCTCGAGCGGCCCGTCGGCGGGGGCCGGCCCGGTGCCGTTGCCTGCGTCCGCGGCCGGTGCGGCCGCTTCGCCGGCGAACTCCGCGGCCCGCGACTCTCGCACGCCGTCCACCTGCTGATCGAGATTCTCGACGCTGATCTTCGAGAGGTCGCCCAGGCCGAGGGCGTACTGCAGCACGAGATCGGGCCGCTCGTTGTGGACGTGGACCTTCACCACATTGGCGTCGCCGGCCACCAGGACCGACTCACCGATCGAGTCCATGTGGGCCCGGATCGCGGCCACGTCGAGTGCGTTGCCGTCGCGCGCCCGGGCGAGGAACATCGTCTCGAACCCGAACGCGCCAGCCTCGCCAGCGCCCGCGACGGTGGCCCGGGCCGCAGCCGGTGCGCCGGGCGGAGTCGTCGAGGCACGCGCCCGGGCGGCCTGCGCAGCGTCGTGCGCCTCGCCCCGGACGTAGCCCTGGGCGCCCTCCATGAGCCGAAACAGGCCCTGGCCGCCCGAGTCGACGACGCCCGCTTCCCTGAGGATCGCCAGGAGCGACGGCGTCTTGGCGACGGCTCTCCCGGCCGCGGTCACGGTCGCGGCGAGAACCTCGTCGAGGTCGGGCTCCCGCTCGGCCGTCGCGACCGCCGCGGCGGACGCCTCGCGGATGACGGTCAGGATCGTGCCCTCGACCGGCTTCGCCACCGCGCCATAGGCCGCCTTCGTGCCCGAGTCGAGGGCGTTGGCGAGGTCGAGCGCATTGAAGCGGGCCTTGCCGGCCAGGCCCTCGGCCAGGCCGCGCAGGATCTGGCTCGTGATGACACCCGAGTTGCCGCGGGCGCCCATCAGCGCCCCGAAGGCCGCGGCCGACGCGATCCGCTCGGCCGTCGCGCCCTCGCCGAGGGCCTCGGCCTCCGCGAGCGCGGCCCGCACGGTCGCGAGCATGTTCGAACCCGTGTCGCCGTCTGGGACCGGGAAGACGTTCAGCGCGTTGACCTCATCGACGTTCGCCTCGAGGCTCGCGACCGCGGCCCGGAAGGCCCCGAGGAGGCCCGCGCCCGTGCATGCGCGGTGGGCCATCAGGCGACGTCCGTGCCACTGTCGGCGAGGTCCGACGGCCCGACGCCGGACCGGCGCTTCTCGACCGGCGGGGTGCCGCCCGGGTGGGCCTCCAGGTGGGCGATCTTGATCGTCAGCCGGTCGACCTCGCGGCCGAGCGCCTGGCGGATCGCGTAGCGGATCGCGGAGTCGAGCTGGCGAGCGACCTCGGCGATCGGCAGCCCGGTCGCCACCCGCAGCCGCAGCGAGATCGCGAGGCCGCCGCCGCGGAGCGAGATTCGGAGCCCGGCGGGTACGGCGCCGGCGAAGCCCGCGACCCCGTACGACCCGAGCGTCACGTTCCGGACGATGTCGGCGATGGCCCGCCGGGTCACGAGCGCCCGGCCGGGCGTGGGATCGTCGGGCATTGCGTGGTATCGTACCGCCCCGCCGGAGCCCAACCGGCGTCTTCAGCCCAGCTCATTCCATCTCCGAGGACCCTCATGGCTCGTTCCTGCGCGATCTGCGGCAAGGTCTCGATGGGTGGCTACAACCCCCAGTCGACCGGGTCGAACCGCGTCCGTGCCCACCGCCGCTACCAGCCGAATCTCCAGGCGTTCACGCTCGTCCGGAACGGCGTCGCGACGAAGGCGCTCGTCTGTACCCGCTGCCGTCGGACGGAGATGAAGCAGGCCCGCTAGGGTCCGTCGCCCGAGGCCGCGCTCAGCCGGCCTCCGTATCGAGCCAGACCGTGAACGGCCCGTCGTTCACCAGCGAGACCCGCATCTCCGCCCCGAACACGCCGGTCCCGACCTGATCGACGCCTGCCTCGCGCAGGGCGGCCGCGAAACGCCGGTACACCGACTCCGCGACGTCCGGCGCCGCGGCATCGGTGAAGCCCGGCCGGCGGCCGCGCCGCGTGTCCGCGTAGAGGGTGAACTGGCTCACCACGAGCGCGCCGCCACCGACATCCAGGAGCGAGCGGTTGGTACGGCCGGCCTCGTCCGCGAAGATCCGCAGCTCGGCGACCTTCCGGGCCAGCTCGTCGGCGACCGCGGCGGTGTCACGGTGGCCGACGCCGAGGAGGACGAGCAGGCCCGGCCCGATCGAGGCCACCGTCGCACCGTCGACCTCGACCGATGCGCGCTCGACCCGCTGAAGGAGGGCTCGCACGCGCGCTGGCTGCCGGGAGCGGCCTAGCTCCGCGCCGCCGCGGCGGAACGACCCGCGAGCACGCTCCGGCGTCGCCCGAATCGCGCCTTCGCGGCGGCCTCCGACGACGCCGGCACGAGGACGTCCCAGCGGCGATCGGCATCGTCCATCTCGGCCGGATCGTCGGCCGATCGGAACAGCAGGACGGGGATGCCGGCCGCCTCGATCTCGGCCCGAAGCGCCCGTGCCGGGTCGCGCCCGAGCGTCGCGAACTGGACCATCCGATCTCTGGGGATCGGCGGCTTCCCGGCGTTGAGCTGGTACTGGTAACCCTCGTCGGCGAGCGATCGGATGAGCCGGATCTCACGGGCCATGTCGCGGCCCTTGAGCCACAGCGCCGAGCCGACCACGAGGACGTCGACCCCGAGGCCGCCGGCGAGCTCGGCTGTCTCGCGGTTCACGCCGCCGTCGACGTGGACCTCGGCGCCGTGGAGCTTGTGGGCGAGGTACGCCCGGGCCTGGAGCAGCTTCTCTCGCGCGACATCGGCCATGAAGGCCTGACCGCCGAAACCCGGCTCGACGGTCATGACCATGACGATGTCGAGCAGGCTGCGATACGGCTCGAGCGCCGTCAGCGGCGTCTTCGGCTTGACACACAGCCCGGCGGCCCGGCCCGCGGCCCGGATCGCCCGGAGCGTCGGCTCGATCGGCTCGTGGATCTCGACATGGATCGTCACCGTGTCGCAGCCCGCGTCCAGATACTCCCCGATGAACCGGCCCGGGTTGGCGATCATCAGATGGGCATCGAAGGGCAGCCGGGTCCGTCGCCGGAGGGCCTTGATCGTGCGCGGACCGAAGGTGAGATTCGGGACGAAGTGGCCGTCCATGACGTCGAGGTGGATCCGATCGGCGCCCTCCCGCTCGGCGCGGGCCACGGCGTGGCCGAGATTGCCGAGGTCGGCGTCGAGGATGCTGGCGGCGACGCGGGCGCGTGACTGGGTCGGGGCCTCGCCGATGCGCGTGCTCGGCGGTCGCCGCGGGCTCACGAGTCGACGCCCGCCGGGAGGGGCTCATGGCTCCGCTCACCGCGGAGCGCGGCGGCACTCTCCGACTCGAGCCGGCGGCGGCGCCTGGCAACCGCGGGCGCCGGCGGCTCCCCGGCGCGTTCGGCCGCGAGCTGGCCGCACGCCGCGCCGACCTCCTGGCCGCGGTTGCGGCGGATCGTCACCGCGATGCCCGCGGCCCGCAGACGGGCTCCGAAGCGTTCGATCACCGGCATCGGGCTGGCACGCCACGGGGTGTGGGCGACCGGGTTCATCGGGATCAGGTTGACATGGACGAGGTCGCCCGCGAGCAGGGCCGCCATCGCGTCGGCGTCGGTGTCGGTGTCGTGCACCCCGTCGATCATCGTCACCTCGTAGCTCACCCGCCGGCCGGTCGCGCGAGCGTGCCCGCGGGCCGCCCCGACGACCTCCGCGACGGGCCAGCGCCGGTTGAGCGGCACGAGGACGTCGCGCAGCGGATCGCGGGCCGCGTGGAGGCTGACGGCCAGGGTGAACTGCGGGCCGAGGGCCGTCAGCCGCCGGATGCCGGGCACGACGCCCGAGGTGGAGACCGTGATGTGCCGTGCCCCGAGCCCGAAGCGGGCCGGGTCGTTGAGGGCCTCGACCGCCTCGAGCACGCGGTCGAGATTGAGCAGCGGCTCGCCCATGCCCATGAAGACGATGTTCGTGAGGCGCTTGCCATCGGCCTCGAGCCGCCGCGCGGCGACGCGGACCTGGTCGAGGATCTCGGCGGTCTCGAGGTCCCGCCCGAAGCCCAGCTCGCCGGTCGCGCAGAACGGACAACCGACGGCGCAACCGGCCTGGCTCGAGATGCACAGGGTGTGGCGCTCGCGCCGTCGGGACGCGGCCGGGTAGTGCATGAGGACCGACTCGATCGCCGCGCCGTCGTCCAGCCGGTGGAGCGTCTTCTCGGTCGTGCCGCCGTCGGTCACGATCCGGTCGTTGGTCTCGATCGTGTCCCAGCGGAAGGCGTCGCCGAGCGCGTCGCGCAGGGCCGCCGGGAGCGTCCGCGCCCCGGCCGGCCCGGTGGCATCACCGCGCCACACCGCGTCGAGGATCTGGCGGGCCCGGTAGGCGGGCTCGCCACGGGCGGCAAGCCATTCGACGAGGGCCCCGGCGGATTGGCTGGAGATGCCGGGCCGCTCCGACGTCGGGCGGCTCACGACGCGGTGAGGGCCCGCCGGACGGCCGGCGGGGTCATCGGCAGCTCCCGCAAACGGCTGCCGGTCGCGGCGGCGAAGGCATTGGCGATCGCCGCGGCTCCGGCGATGACCGGCGCCTCGCCGATGCCCTTCGCGCCGAACGGCCCGTCGGGTGCGGGGACCTCTACGATCGTGTTCGAGATCGTGCCCACGTCCCCGGCGCGCGGCACGGCGTAGTCGAGGAACGTCCCGGTCACGAGCTGGCCGGCATCGTCGTGGACGAGCTGCTCGCGGAGCGCCCAGCCGATCCCCTG
>JBKPRF010000169.1:0-8458 GCA_046734475.1 Chloroflexota bacterium | reverse complement strand
GCTACGGACCGCTCACGGTCGAGTCAGCTGAGCAGTCCGAGCGTGACCTCCAGCGGGCCGAGCTCGTGTCGCTGCCGGTAGCGGCGGTCGTGCTGCTCCTGGTCTTCGGTGCGGTGCTCGCCGCGGGCACGCCGCTGTTCGTGGCCGGCCTGGCGATCCCGGCGAGCCTCGCCCTCATCTACCTGGTCGCGCGCCAGGTCGAGATGAGCATCTACGTCCTGAACATCGCGACGATGCTGGGCCTGGCCCTCGCGATCGATTACTCGCTGTTCATCACGAGCCGCTTCCGGGAGGAGCTGGCCCGCGGCCGGACCGTCGAACAGGCCGTCGAGCGCGCCATAGGCACGGCAGGCAAGGCCGTGCTCTTCTCCGGCATCGCGGTCGCCATCGGCCTGTCGGGCCTGCTGTGGTTCAAGGCGACCGGCCTGAGCTCGATCGGCCTCGGCGGCTCGATCGTCGTCGTCTCCTCGGTCGTCTTCTCGCTGACATTCCTCCCGGCGGCGCTGGGGATGCTCGGCCCGCGGGTGAATGCCCTCTCGGTCGATGGCCTGCTCCGGCGCCTCGGCCTTCGCCGCGGCGACCCCGCCAACCGCACCTCACGCTGGGAGCGCGTCGCACACGCGGTCATGCGCCGGCCCTTCGCGGTGCTGGTGCCGGTGCTGCTCCTGCTGTTCGCCCTCGGCTCGCCGTTCTTCCGGCTCGCGCAGGGCGTGCCCGATGCGACGGTCTACCCGGCCGGGGTCCCGAGCCGGGATGCCTGGGTCGCGCTCACGACGGAGTTCCGGCAGGGCGAGACGACGCCGATCGTCGCGCTCGTGGATCCGGCCGACGCCGACCCGACGAGCGCCGGCTCGATCTCGGCGGTGCTCGCGTACGGCGACAGGCTCGCCGCGCTCGACGGCATCGATCGGGTGGAGGGGCCGTTCAACCTGACCGACCCGGCAACCGGGCAACAGATGACCGCCGACCAGGTCGCACAGCTCTACGCCGCGCCTGCCGGCGCGTTGCCGCCGCAGCTCGCTGATGGCATCGCCCGCCTCCGGGCTGCCTACATCAAGAACGGCACGGTCAGGCTCGATGCGATCAGCCCGCTGAAGTCCACCGAGCCGGCCGGGACGGCGCTGATCTCACAGGTCCGTGGGCTGGACCATGGCGCCGCCATCAAGACGGTCCAGATCGGCGGGGCCGCCGCCATCGGCGAGGACTTCCTGCTCAGCCAGACGGCCCGCATGCCGTGGGCGATCGGGACGACGCTCCTGGCCTCGGCGATCATCCTGTTCTTCCTGTTCGGCTCGCTGGCCATCCCGATCAAGGCGGTGGCGATGACGCTCCTGTCGCTGACCGCGAGCTTCGGGGCCCTCGTCTGGATCTTCCAGGAGGGCAACCTCCACGACCTGCTCAAGTTCCAGCCGCTCGGCTACACGATCGCGGGCAATCCCGTGATCATGTTCGCCACATTGCTGGGGCTGTCGATGGACTACGAGGTCCTGCTCCTGTCGCGGATCCAGGAGGCCTATCGCCGGACCGGCGACAACGCCGCCGCGGTGGCCGAGGGTCTCGCGAAGACCGCTGGCGTCATCACCGGCGCGGCCCTCATCATGGTCACCGTGTTCGCCGCCTTCGCCCTCGCCGACACGATCACGATCAAGAGCATCGGCGTCGGCATGGCCCTCGCCGTGGCCCTCGACGCGACGATCGTGCGGGTCCTGCTCGTGCCCGCCACGATGCGCCTCCTCGGCGCCTGGAACTGGTGGGCGCCCGGGGTCCTCGGCCGGCTGGCCGAGCGCCTGGGGTTCAGCCACGTCGAGGACGAGGACGACCTCGTCTCCACGGAGCCTGAGCCGACCCGGACGGCGGGGGCGCCGGCGTGACCGAGCCGACGAGACCGGCAGGCGGCGGGGCCGGGCAGGCCTCCCCCACCCCGCCCCGCGAATCCGGGCCCGTTCGGGTCTACGGCTGGACGTGGGGCCCTGACGAGGAGCGCCGGCCGCGACTGCCGTGGATCGGCATCTTCCTCGTCGTCTTCGGGATCCTCCTGATCATCGACCGGGCGCTGCCCGAGTACCGCAGCGCCGGCAACCTCGTCGTGCTGGCGGCCGGCCTGGCGTTCCTGCTCGTCTGGATCCTCCGGCGCGGCACGTTCGCGCTGTACGCCGGCGCGTTCCTCACGGCCGCGGCCGTCCCCGGCCTGATCGCCGGCTTCGGCTACGACCTCGGGCCCGGGGTCAGCACGCTCGCCTACGGCATCGCGTTCCTGTTCGTCGCGTTCGTCCGGGCGGCGCGCGGCGGTGGCGTCGGCTGGCAGGCACTCTTCGGGATCGTGCTCGTCGCGACCGGCGGCTCGGAGCTCGCCCTGCCGGACCTCGCCCAGCTCGTCGTCCCCGGCCTGCTCGTCCTCGGCGGGCTGTACCTGCTGCTCCGGGGCGGCTTCCGCCGCTAGCTCGACCAGCCGCTGGCCGACCCGTCGCCTAGATCGGCTGGGTGCAGGCCCGGCAGCGGCTGGCGTCGATCGCGTTCGGCTCCTTGCAGAACGGGCAGGTCTTGGCCTCGGCCGGCGCCGGCTCCTTGACGAGCATCTTCTGGAGCCAGTAGACGACGAGCGCGATCGCGATGAACGCGATCACGACGTTGATGAAGTTGCCCCAGCGGATCGCGACCTCCGTCGTCGGGTCGCCGCCAACGGCCGCCTTGAGGACGATCTTGAGCTGGCTGAAATCGATCCCGCCGAGGGCGAGACCGATCGGCGGCATGATCAGGTCGTTGACGAGCGAGTTCACGACGTTGCCGAGGGCGACGCCGATGATCACGCCGATGGCCAGCGCCAGCGCGTTGGTCTTGAGCAGGAACTCCCGGAAGCCGGTCATGGTTCTCCTTCCTCCATCTACGCGATCTGGGGCGCGGCGACCGGGGCAGTCGACCTGGCGCCAAGGGGTGCTTCGAACACGTCGTCGAGCTGCTCGAGGAACGGCTTCGCCCGGAGCGAGACGAACACCTCGCGGGCGGAGGCGGCGGCACGCCGCGCCTCCGGGTGATCGGGCCCCAGCGTGATCGCCATCGAGATGGCGAGGAACGCCTCCTCGACGATGAGCCCCGCCGCTCGCAGGGCGTCGGCGGCGGCCCGAAACTGGAGCGCGGCCTCGTCGCGGTGGCCTTCGAGGGCGCTGAGTGCCGCGCCGATGGCGGCGCGTCGCGCGGCGACCGCGGCGCCGTGTGCCCCGAGGTGGTCGATCCGATCGGCAACCTCGCGCAGCCGCGCGACGTCGCCCGCCCAGCCGGCGGCCAGCCCGGCAAGGCCGAGGCCCGTCGGCGCGTTGAGCGGGCTCGCGAGCGAGAGCGAGAGCCAGATCGCCGCGGCTTCGGCGGGCCGACCCTCCGCGAGCGCGAGGCAGGCCCTGACGTCTTCCACCGCGGTGCTCACCTCGGGCGTGTCGCCCACGGCGTCGAGCTCGGCGAGGGCCGTCGGGGTCGCCGTACCGCGCCAGCAGTCGATGAACAGCTGCTGGGCCATCGTCAGCATCCGGTCCTCCTGGCTGACGACGATCCCGCGGAGGGCGTCGAGCTCTCGCTCCGCCCAGTCCCAGCGGCCGAGGTAGCGGGCGTTCTCGGCGGCGTTCTCCCCGAGCCGGGCAAGGCTCATCACGGAGCCCATCCGGCGGGCCTCGGCCATCCCCTCCTCGTAGACGCGCTGGGCCTCGAGCGGCTCGCGATGGGCGAGGTACGTGCCCACGACGTTGCGCGCCCGGAGGGCGATGTGGGCGAGCCCGTTCGACTCGGCCAGCCGGAAGGCGCCCTCGGCGCAGGCGATCCCCTCGTAGCCGCGTCCGACCTCGGTCAGGGCGCCACCCCGGATCGCCAGCGCGTCGGCGATGACCGGCACGAGGCCGAAGCGCTCGGCGACCTCGAGCGGGTGCTCGAGCGCCTCGAGCGCCGCCCGCGGCTCGTCGCGGATGTAGTGGGTTCGGGCCACCTGGACCTCGAGCGACACGACGCCGGGATCTTCGGCCAGGTCGCCGACCTCATCGTGGATCGCCGTCACCAGCTCACTCGCAGCATCGACCCGGTAGACCGAGAGGAGGGCCCGGGCGAGGATCGCCGCGGAGCGTGCGATCGCGGCGCGGTCGCCGGCTTGTCGGTAGGCGTCGATGGCCTTACGCAGGAAGCGATCGGCGTCCTCGACGCGACCCGCGATCGCCGCTGATTCGCCGGCTCGCTCGAGGAGCTCCGCTTCCTCGGCCGGGTCGGTGGTCACCGACAGGGCCTGCTCGAAGAACGCGACGGCCTGATCCTGGGCGCCGAGGGCGATGGCCCGATCGGCGGCGCCGCGGAGCGCCAGCCGGGCCTGGGCCGCGAGCGCCTCCCGTTCGGCGCCGTCCCCCGCCAGCGAATGGGCGGCCAGGTAGTGGCCGGCCAGGGCGCCCGCGATCTCGTCCGTGCCCAGCGACTCGAAGAACCGCGCCGCGGCGAGATGGCGGCCCTTGCGGTCCTTCTTCGAGAGCGTGTTGTAGGCGACCTCGCGGACGAGTGCCTGGACGAACGCGTACTGCCCGCGGTCAGGGCTCAGCGCGTCGGCCTCACGCCGGAGGAGCTCGCTCCGGACGAGGACCGCGAGACGCTCGTCCAGGGCGGCCTCGGGCATCCCCGACACGGCCGCCAGACCCGCCGTGGCAAAGCTCTGGCCGAGCACTGCGGCATCCAGGATCAGCCCGCGATCGGCCGGATCGAGGGCGTCGAGCCGCGCGGCGATGAGCGCCGTGAGCGTCGGAGGCACCGCCAGGTCCGTCACGTCGCCGACGACGCGATACGTGCCGTCCTCCTGCCCGACAAGGCGCCGGTCGTCGACGAGCATCCGGACCGTCTCGATCGCGTAGAGCGGGATGCCTTCGGCTCGACCGACGATCGTCCGGACCGTCGTCTCCGGGAGACCCGGGACGAGCCCGGCGAGGACGTCCCGCACGGCGGCTTCGGGCAACGGCTCGAGGAACAGGCTCGTGAAGCTCCGCCGCCCGGCGCCCCACGCCGGCCGTTTGTCGAGCAGCTCGGGCCTGGCCAAGGTGAGGATGTAGATCGGGACGTTGCGGGACCACTCGAGCAGGTGGTCGATGAAATCGAGCGTGCCCGAGTCGGCCCAGTGGAGATCCTCGAACACGAGGACGACGGGCCCGGTCGCGGTCAGTCGCTCGAAGAAGGTCCGCCAGGCGCCGAACAGCTCCTCGGGTCGCCCGGCTTCGATGCCGAGGAGGGCCAGGAAGGCCGAGAGCAGCGACTGGCGCTCGCGCTCGTCGGCGGCAACCTGGTCGACCATCTCGGCCAGCTTCGCCCGGGCGGTCGTCTCGTCGTCGGTCTCGGCCAGCCGGGCCCGCTGGCGGATCATCTCGCCGAGCGGCCAGAACGTGATGCCCTCGCCGTAGGCCGGCGAGCGCCCGTGGTGCCACCACGTGGTCCCGACGATCCCGTCGAGGTACTTCTCGAACTCCCAGACGAGCCGGCTCTTGCCGGTCCCGCCGATGCCGGTGACCGAGACGAGTCGCGGCCGCTGGTCGCGAACGGTGGCGTGATAGAGGTCCTTGAGGAGCCGCAGCTCCTCGTCGCGGCCGACGAACGGCGCTTCGAGGGCGTCGGCCCGGCCGCGCCCGCCGCGCTCGGCCACGACGCGCAGCGCGCGCCACGCCGGCACCGGCGAGACCTTGCCCTTCAGCGACTGCTCGCCCACGGGCTCGAACACGATCGATCCCGAGACGAGGCGCTGGGTCGATTCGCCCACGAGCACGGTCCCCGGGTCGGCGACGCCCTGGAGGCGCGCCGCGGTGTTCACGAGATCGCCGGCGACCATGCCCTGGTTGACCGCGCCGAGGGTGACCGCGGCCTCGCCGGTAAGGATTCCGGCCCGCGCCTGGATGCCGGCGCCGAGGGCGCGAACGGCCGTGACGAGCTCGAGGCCGGTCCGGACTGCCCGCTCGGCGTCGTCCTCGCGCGCCGTCGGCGTCCCCCACACCGCCATGACCGCGTCGCCGATGAACTTCTCGACGGTGCCGCCGTGGCGGGCGACGATGTCACTCGCGATCTCGAAGTAGCGGCTCAGGGTGTCGCGCACGTCCTCGGCGTCGCGGGCCTCGGCGAACGGGGTGAACCCGACGAGGTCGGCGAACAGCACGCTGACGAGCCGCCGCTCCGCCCCGGCCCCGGCGGGGCCCCCGGCGCCCTTCTGCGCGGACTGGTTGCCGTTCTGGGCGGGTGCGGGCACGACCGCCGGCTTGACCGGCGCCGACGATGACTCGGTGGCAGTCGGCGTGCCCCACACCGCCATGACCGCGTCGCCGATGAACTTCTCCACCGTCCCTCCGTAGAGCTCGATCAAACGGCGACACGAGTCGAAGTAGCGCGAGAGCAGTTCCCGCAGATCACGCCGGGAGCGTAGCCGATGCCGGGTGCTGCTCCTAGACGCCGGCGACCACGCCGGCGACCTCCGCAAGCGAGCTGATCATCGCGACGGCCCCGGCCGCCGTCGCGTGGGCGGCATGGGCATAGCCCCACGGCCCGCGCCGGATGTGGATGGCCGCCATGCCGGCCGAGACCGCCGGCGCGATGTCGTTGTCGACGCGATCACCGACGTAGGCGATCGCCGCCGGCGCGAGCCCGAGCTCCCGCGCGATTCGCTCGAAGAACCGCGGGTCCGGCTTCGCGACGCCCCACCCCTCGGACGACGCGACGAAGTCGAGATCGAGGCCGAGCTCCGAGACGAACGCCTCGGTGCTGATCGGTTGGTTGGCCGCGACACCCAGTCGATAGCCCAGCGAGCGGAGCTCGTGGAGGGCCGGCACTGCGTCGGGATAGAGATCCGCCGGGCCCATTCGGTACTCCAGGCCAGCCGCACGCTGCCGCTCGACCTCGGCCCGCAGGTCGATGCCGGGCCGGACCGCCTGGAACGCGACGCGGTGATCCTCGCCCCGCTCGACGACGCCCCCGAGGATCGCGAACAAGGTGAGGCGCGGGACGCCCAGCCAGTCGGCCCATGAGCCCCAGGCCCGCGTCTCGTCGACGAGCGTCTCGCCGACGTCGAAGACCACCGCCCGGATCCGGCCGGGCGGCGTGGCGTCGCTCAGGCCGGCACCTTCGACGTCGCCGCATCGATCGCGGCACCGAGCCGGTCGACGATCGACTCGAGCTCCGCATCCGTCACGACGAACGGCGGTCCGACGAGGATGCCGTCGCCATCGGTGCCATTCGCCAGGCCCGTTCCCGGATACAGGATCAGGCCCCGATCGCGAGCCTCGCGGACGACCCGCTCGGCGACGCGCGCGGCGCGCGGGAACGGCTGCCGCGTCTCGCGGTCGACCACCAGCTCGAGTCCGCGCATGAGCCCGAGGCCGCGGATATCGCCCACCGCCGGATGGTCGGCGAGCCGCTCCCACAGGAGATCGGCCAGCCGCTCGCCCTTCGTGGCGCTCGCCTCGACCAGCGACTCCTCCTCCATGATCCGGAGGACCTCATGCGCGACCGCGGCGCCGACGACGTGATGGGAGTACGTGAAGCCGTGGACGAAGCCACCGCCGTCGACGACCGTGTCGTGGACCGCGCTCGATGCGGCGACGAAGCCGAGCGGCCAGTAGCCCGACGTCGCGCCCTTCGCGGCGACGAGGATGTCGGGCCGGACCCCGAAGTGGTCCATCGCGAACCACCGCCCGGTGCGCCCGAACCCGGTCATCACCTCGTCGGCGATGAGGAGCACGCCGTGCCGCCGGCAGACCTCGGCGATCGCCGGCCAGTAGCCGTCCGGCGGGACCGCGGCCGCAAGGGTTGCCCCGACCACCGGCTCCGCGACGAAGGCCGCCACGGTCCCCGGCCCGGCGGCCTCGAACGCGCGATCGAGCTCCGCGGCGAGCTCGTCGGCCGAGCCGAGGGCCTCGGCGCCCGGGTCGCCGGCGCGGTAGGTGTACGCGGCGGAGACGTGGCGGAAGCGGCCGAGCCAGGCCTCGTAGGGTCGACGCAATGGCTTCCGGCCGCCGAGATCCAGCGCTCCCAGCGTGTTGCCGTGGTAGCTGCCCCAGCGCGCGAACACGATCCAGCGGTTCGTCTCGCCCCGGGCCGCGTGGTACGCGCGGGTCAGCTTGACCGCGGTCTCGATCGCCTCCGAGCCGCCAGAGACCGTGTAGATCGCCGCGTCGTCGACCGGCAGGTACGGCCCGAGGGCCGCCGCGTAGCTGGCGAGCGACTCGGTCACGAAGTGGGACTCGTGGGCGTACGCGAGGCGACCCGCCTGCTCGGCGAGCGCCCGCACGACGCGGTCGCGGCCATGGCCGATGTTGACGACGATCGCGCCGCTGGCGCCGTCGAGGTAGGCCTTGCCCTCGGCATCCCAGATCGTCGAGCCCTCGGCCCGGACGGCGACTGGCAGCTGCTCGAGACTGCGGTGGAAGACGCGGCTCATCGCGGTCGATTGTAGGAAGCGAGGGACCTGCAA
>JBKPRF010000168.1:0-4018 GCA_046734475.1 Chloroflexota bacterium | reverse complement strand
CCCGAAGCCGACCCCGACGCCGCTGCCGAGCCCGGGGTCGAGCGGCGCCCAGGCGAGCCCGACGCCGTCGTGAGCCGGGTCGGCCGGCCGGCCTACCTCGAGCGTCTCGCGGCCCGCTCGGCGGCGACCGGAACGGTCCTGTGCCTCGGGCTCGACCCCGATCCCGCCGCCCTTCCTGACGGCTTCTCACGCGACATCGCCGGAATCGAGGCGTTCTCCAGGCTGCTGCTGGAGGCCGCCGCGCCGCTGGCCGCCGCCGTCAAGCCGAACCTCGCGTTCTTCGAGGCCTTCGGTTCCGCGGGGCTCGCCGCGCTCGAGCGCCTGCGGGCCGGGCTGCCCGCCGACGTGCTCGTGGTCGCCGACGCCAAGCGCGGCGACATCGGCACGACGTCGGAGCGTCACGCGGCGGCCCTGTTCGACAGCCTCGGTGCGGATGCGGTCACGGTCAGCCCATACCTCGGCGAGGCGGCGATCGCGCCGCTCCTCGATCGGTCGGACCGGTTCGCCTATGTCCTCTGCCGGACGTCGAACGCCGGCGCCGGCGAGCTCCAGGACCTCGCGATCGGCGACGGGGATCAGCCGCTGTGGGCCCACGTTGCGCGGCGCGCGACGGGCTGGGGCCCGGGCGGCACCGTCGGGCTCGTGGTGGGCGCGACGGCCCCGGCCGAGCTCAGACGCGCCCGGGAGATCGCGCCGGGTCTCGGATTCCTCGTGCCTGGCATCGGCGCCCAGGGAGGCTCGCTCGAGGTTGCGCTCGAAGCCGGTCCGGCCACGGCGGCGCCGGCCGCCGGACGGGCCGGCGGGGGGCTGCTCGTCAACGTGTCGCGGGCGATCGCGAACGCCGGCACCGAGGGCGGCGAGCCCGGCGGGAACGAGGTGCCAGCGGACCTCGGCGAACGGCTCGCGGCGGCCGCCCGAAGCTGGGCCGCCAGGCTCCCTGTGCTACCGTAGCCCGGCCATGCCGAACATCGGTCCCGCTGAGCTGATCATCATCCTGATCATCGCTCTGGTGGTGCTCGGACCGGGCAAGCTCCCCGACGTGGCCCAGTC
Organism: Chloroflexota bacterium; assembly: GCA_046734475.1. Classification (GTDB taxonomy): domain Bacteria; phylum Chloroflexota; class Limnocylindria; order Limnocylindrales; family CSP1-4; genus UBA5189. The sequence continues at coordinate 2,968 of JBKPRF010000168.1, read as the reverse complement.
CCTCGGCAAGAGCGTCCGCGAGTTCCGGAAGGCGGCCACGGACATGTCCGACGCCACCAGTCTCGAGCCGAAGTCGGGCACGTCCGACGCGACGCCGAGCGCACCGGTCCAGCCGAACGCGCTGAGCGGCGCGACGACCCCGAACACGCTCGAGGGCTCACCGGCGAGCCCCACCCCCCGCGACGGCGATACGACGCCCCCGGCCGCGTAGGCCGGCGCGCGAACGGATCCCGGCGAGCCAGCGCTTTCGACCATGACCGCGGGCGAGACCGCCCGCGGCGCGGGCCAGCCATTCGATCGAGGCGCCGAGCCCGGCCGACCCCCGCCGGTCGCCGCCGCGGTGATGCCGCTGGTCGACCATCTCGCCGAGCTCCGCCGGCGAATCATCTGGTCGGTCCTGACGATCGCCGTCGGCAGCGTGATCGGCTACATCGTCAGCGAGCGGATCATCGCGGTCCTGATCGCACCGCTGCCGCCGGACACGCCGACGAAGGTCTTCGGGATCGGCGACGCGTTCGCGATCCGGATCAAGGTCTCGATCGTCACCGGCGTGATCCTCGCGATGCCGGTCCTCCTGTGGCACGTCTGGCGCTTCGTCGCGCCGGGCCTCACGCCGAGCGAGAAGCGGACCGTGCTGCCGTGGATCCCGGTCGCGCTGCTCTTCTTCCTGATCGGCGTCACCGTCGCCTACGTCATCCTGCCGTTCGCGTCGGCGTTCCTCCTCGGGTTCCAGACCGAGCAGCTCCAGGTCATCCTCGACATCCGGAGCTACTTCGACTTCGTCACGACCCTGTTCCTGGCGTTCGGCATCCTCATGGAGTTCCCGATCCTGCTCGTCGGCCTCTCGAGGGTCGGGATCGTGACGTCGGATCGGCTCCGCCGGGCACGGCGGACCGTCGTCCTCGCGATCGCGGTGTTCTCGGCCGTCGCGACGCCGGGCGGCGATCTTGTCAGCCCCATCGTGCTCGGCGTCACGCTGTACGTGCTGTTCGAGGTCACCACGTTCGTGATCAGGCGACAGGGCCGCTGATGGCCGACGCGGCGCAGACGCCCGCAACCGAGACGCCCGCAACCGAGACGCCCCAGCCGGCGCTGCCCCTGACGGAGGCGCCCCAGGTGGTCCTCCTGAGCGGGCTCTCAGGTGGCGGCAAGACCGCCGCGGCGAAGCTGTTCGAGGATCTCGCCTACACCGTCGTCGACAACCTGCCCGGCGAGCTCCTCGGCGACCTCGCGGAGCTCGTGTCCACCGATCCCGGCAGGTTCGCCCGGGTGGCCATCGTCCTCGACGTCCGGGCCGGCGACGCCGAGACCGCCTACCGCCGAATGCGGGGCGCGCTCGAGGGCCGAGGCATCCGGCCCCAGGTGTTCTTCCTCGAGGCCAGCGACGAGGTGCTCGTCCGGCGCTACTCCGAGACCCGTCACCGGCACCCGCTGGCCGAGGGGCGCGGCATCCTCCCGGCGATCCGCCAGGAGCGGCGCCTGCTCGACCCGATTCGGGCCGAGGCGGACGTCGTCATCGACACCTCGAACCTGCCGCTGCGGGACCTTCGGGAGCGGCTGTTCGCGCGCCTGGCGGACCTCGAGCCGGACCGGATGACGATCCAGCTGATCTCGTTCGGCTACAAGCTCGGGATCCCGATCGAGGCGGACCTCGTCTTCGACACGCGCTTCCTCCAGAACCCCTACTACGTGCCGGAGCTCCGCGAGCAGTCGGGGCTCACGGAGCCGGTCCGGGACTACGTCCTGCAGCAGCCCGGCGCGGAGCGGTTCCTGCAGCTGATCGACGAGTTCCTGGCGTTCACCATCCCGGCGATGGCGGCCGACGGCAAGAGCCGGCTCACCATCGGGATCGGCTGCACCGGTGGCTATCACCGCTCGATCGTCATCGCCGAGGAGATCGCCACCCGCCTGCGCCAGGCCGGCCACGGGCCGGTCAACGTCTTCCACCGCGAGCTCGAGCCACGGTGAGCCGGCCATGAGGACGCCGGTGGGCTCGCGAACCGGGTTCCGGCGCTGGCTCCAGCCGGGGATGGGCGTCAAGCGCTGGCTGGGCCTCGTGTTCATCGGCCTGCTGCTGCTCGCGCTCGGCGCGGCCCATGTCATCCGGCAGGTATCACCGGACCTCGAGCCGGGCTCGACGGCCGAACGCATCGCCAACCTCGTCACGCTCCAGTTCCTGCCGTTCCCGCTCCGTGGCCTGATCGCGGGCGCCCTCGGGGCGATCCTCGTCATCGTCGGGATGGTGCGGCTCATTCGATCGGTGACCGGCCCGCTCCTGGCCGCCAGCCCCGGCGAGGATCAGCCGCTCGTCGAGGTCATCTACCAGAAGCGCTTCCTGGCGCGCGGCCCGAAGGTCGTCGCGATCGGCGGCGGGACGGGCCTGTCGACGCTCCTGCGGGGCATGAAGGAGCACACCAGCAACCTGACCGCGATCGTGACGGTGGCCGATGACGGGGGCTCGTCCGGCGCCCTCCGGGCGGAGCTCGGGATCCCGCCGGTCGGCGACCTCCGGACCTGCATCGCCGCGCTCGCCGACGCCGAGCCGCTGATGAGCGAGCTGCTCGGCTACCGCTTCCCCGGTGGCGTCTCGCGGGCGGACGGCGGTCCGGTCGAGACAGAGCCGGGCGGACTGGGCGGTCACGCCGTCGGCAACCTCATCCTCGCGGCGCTGACCGCGCTCGAGGGCGGCGACTTCGAGGAGGGCGTCCGCCGGATGAACCGGGTCCTGGCCGTGCGCGGTCAGGTCATGCCGGCGTCGCCGACGCCGATCACGCTCCACGCGGCGACCCGCGGCGGCCTCGTCGTCAGCGGCCAGTCGACGATCATGCGGACGGCGGCGATCGACCGGGTCTGGATCACGCCGCGAGACGTCGCGGCCGCCGACGAGGCGCTGGCGGCGATCGCCGACGCCGAGATCATCGTGCTCGGACCGGGGAGCCTCTACACATCGCTCCTCCCGGTCCTCCTC
>JBKPRF010000167.1:0-10232 GCA_046734475.1 Chloroflexota bacterium | reverse complement strand
CCGAGGCGTCGGTCATCGGGCCGTTCACGATCGCCCTGACGATCCCGTCCGGATCGATGAAGAACTGGGTTGGCAGGGCGAAGACGCGGTACTCCCGGAAGACGTCGCCGGTCACGTCGGCGCCGATCCGGTACTGCAGCGAGTACGTGGCGGCATAGCGCTGCCCGTCCTCGACGGTCTGCTGGACCTGGATCCCGACGAGCGCCAGCCCGCGATCGCGATAGGTCTGGTCCATCGTCCGGAGCAGCGGTGTCTCGGACTGGCAGGGCGGGCACCAGCTGGCCCAGAAGTTCAGCCACACGACCTTGCCCCGGAGGTCGGCGAGCCGGACCGGGTTGCCCTCGAGATCGAGCAGTTGGAACGACCCGCCGTTGCCGGTCGCGCCGCTCAGCTCTGGGGCGAGCGAGCCGATGTCCAGGCCCGGGACCGGCGAGCGGAAGACGACCGCGCTCGGCTCGGGCACCGGCAGCCCCTGGCCGACCTTGCCGAGGGGCGCGGTCGCGAGCGTGAGGAGCGCGCCGACGATCGCGACGATGCCGATCGCGAGCGTGACTTGCCGGAGGCTGAACGGCCCGACTCGCCACGGCCGCCGGACCACCGGGCGTGGCCGGCTGACCTGGACGGGCCCCTCGCCTGGCATCGGCGTCAGATCTGGGTGTTGAACGGCACGTACTGCGGCAGCAGCGAGAGCCAGTTGAACGCGATCGCGATCCCGATGAGCACGACGAGGAGGCCGCCCACGAACGAGACCGCACGGCCGTGCCGAAGCAGCGGCCGGAGCAGCCCCGGCGCCCGGTCGTAGACCGCGGCGATCGCGATGAACGGCATGCCGAGCCCGGCGGTATAGCCGACCAGGAGCAATCCGCCCTGCAGGGTCGAGCCGGCGGTCGCGGCCAGGGTCAGGATCCCGCCGAGGATGATCCCGATACAGGGCGTCCAGCCGATGGCGAAGATCGCCCCAAGGCCGAACGAGGCGAGCCAGCCGCCGCTCGATGTGACGAGCCGGCCGCCCAGGCGATCGCCGAGGCCGGGGCCCGCGGCGGTCGAGCCGAGGGCGATCGAGCCGGTCGCGGCGGCGAGCGATCCGGCCGCGCCGGCCTCGAGCGGCCGCCACGTCCGGTCGAGGGCCGGGATCCTCAGGATGCCGGCGAGATTGAGGCCGAGGACCACGAGGAGCGTCCCGCCCACGAGCCGGAGCGCGGGCAGCACGTCGACGAGCGGGCCGGCGACGTAGGTCGCGGTCAGCCCGAGCACCGTGAAGACGAGGCCGAAGCCGGCGACGTAGGCGAGGGCATGGCGAACGGCGAGCCAGCGAGAGGCCGAGCCGTCGGTCCGACCCGCGACAGCGACCGCGGTGAGCTGACCGAGGTACGCCGGCACGAGCGGCAGGACGCACGGCGACAGGAAGCTCAGGAGCCCGGCGCCGAGCGCGACCGCGATGGTCAGGTCCATCAGGCGAGATGACGCTGCGCGTCGATGACGTCCCCGAGGAGTCGCCGGATCCGGCTCGCGCTCACGGCCAGCTCGAGACGCCGGCCACCGAGCTCGACGACCGGGACGCGGTCCCGGAGGGCCGGCCCAAGATCCGCCTCGGCCTCGATGTCCCGGACGACGAGGGCCGGGGAGGGGAGACCTCGTCCGGCCCGATCCTCCAGCACGGACTCGATCGATTCCCGGGCCTCGTCGCACAGCTCGCAGCCCGCGCGGGTGTAGAGGATGAGATCCGGAAGCGGTGGGGTCACGGGCGGCATCCTAGTACGATGCGGCCCGCGCGCCCCCGTAGCTCAGTGGATAGAGCGCGGCCGTCCTAAGGCCGGCGTCGGCGGTTCGAATCCGTCCGGGGGCGCCACCAAGGCGCGCACCTGCATGAGGACCAGTGCCGTGGGTGACGACCTCGCCGCCGCGAACGTCAATCGGACGTACTCGCTGGCGGCGACGTGCATCGCGATCTTCACCTTCACCCTGATCTTCCTGTATCCGAGATACCGCAGCGGCGAGGTCAACCCGCTGCTCTTCCAGGTCACGCTCATCGCCATGGGCGTCGCGACGTTCTCGTTCGTCTTCTCGGCGTATTACTACTACGGGTCGTCGCTGTCGGGCCGCATCGAGGACGCGGCACGAGCCGCCTATGCCGGACGCGGCGATCGGCTGTGGCTGCTCGGCTCGACCCTGCTGTTCCTCGTCCCGAGCCTGATCCTCTTCACCGTGGGCCTGCTTCTCGTCGGCGGGGCGTGGTTCACGCTGTGGCTCGCCTATCTGCTCTTCGTGTTCCGGTACTTCCCCCACGTCCGTACCGGGTAGGCCGCCATGCCCCGCCGCCTGTTCCTCGCGCTGGCCATCAGCGCCGCAGCGACCCTCGCGGGCGGGCCGGCGCTGACGAGCTCGCCGGCGATGGCGGCCGACGCGCCGTCCTATCGGGCATTCCACATCGCCGGCACGAGCCACCTTCACGGTGTTGCCTGCGGCACGGAGTCGGAGTGCGCCGCGGTCGGCTGGGCAGAGGGGCCGTCCGCCGTCGCCGTCACGTTCGTGAACGGCGACCCCGGTGACGTCCAGGGGATCGGGCCGGGCCAGCTGTGGGGCGTGGCGTGCGGTAGCGACGTCGACTGCGTCGCCGTCGGGGGCGACTACAACTCGTTCGCCGAACGCGTGCCGCTCCATGCCGGCGTGGTCGGTGCGGCGGAATCCGTCGCTGGCTCGGGAATGCTGTACGGCGCCGACTGCCCCACGGCGACGAGCTGCGTCCTCGTCGGCGAGTGCATCCAGAGCGGGGCATGCCAGGGCACCGTTGTCGGCAACGCCCGCGTCCAGTCGGTGGCCGGCAGCACCCGGTTCTACCGCGTGTCCTGCGTCACCGCGACAGATTGCCTGGCCGTCGGGGCGATGGGACCCGGCCCCGATCACGCCGGCGTCGTCGTTCACGTGACGAATGGGGTCGCGGGCGGCGCCCTGTCCGTGCCGGGCCTCGAGGCCCTCGATGGCGTCGCCTGCATGACCGAGACAAGCTGCCTCGCGGTCGGCGAGGACTACCCGCCGCAGCATGGCGTGCTCGTCCAGATCAGCCAGGGGACGCCGGGCGGGCCGCGGGCCGTGGCCGGGATGTTCCCATCCGCGGTGTCATGCCCGAGCGACACGACGTGCGTGGTCGCCGGCCGGGAGACGAATCCGGCCGACGGCGCCTTCGCGGTGGTGACGGACGGCGCCCCGGGCGCGGTCCACGCGGTGCCGGAGGCGTCCCAGCTGGAAGACATCGTGTGCCCGACGGCGAGTCACTGCGTCGCGGTCGGGTTCGATGCCCATTCGTCGACCGGTGTCATCGTCGAGATCGACCTCGGGCCGGGGTCCGAACCGGCGGCCGGCGAGCCGACGGCCGGCGACCTCGTGGACGACCTGCTCGACCTGTTCCCGCCGGTGGTCATCGTCCTCGGGGCGTTCGCATTCCTGTTCGGGCTGCTCCTCATCGTGCGAGCGATCTACAACCGCTCGTCGTCGTCATAGGTCCGCGCCGGAGCCCGGCGCGGCCACCGCGGCGAGGCGCGCGGCGGCGACATGCGGCACCCTTGGCGCCATGACCGACTTCCAGCAGCTCACGGTCGGCGAGCGGGCGGTTCGTCTCTACGAACCCCTCTGGACCGACCCGCAGGCCCCCGGCGTCGTGGTCCTGCACGCGTGGTGGGGCCTCAACGACGACGTCATCGCCTACGCCGACCGGCTTGCCGCATCCGGCTTCCGGGTCGTCGCACCGGACATGTTCGATGGCAGGGTCGCCACGACGATCGAGGAGGCCGAGGGCCTCAGCCAGGCCGGCGACGAGGTCGCCCAGGACATCGTCCTCGCCGCGGTCGACGAGCTCGTGAAGCGGGTCGGCCCCGACGGGCGCCTGGCCGCGCTCGGCTTCTCGTTCGGGGCCGCCTATGCGATCTGGGCGCCGTCCGAGCGCGAGCGTCTTGCCGCGAGCGTCGCCTACTACGGGTCGTACACGGGCGAGTTTCTCGCGCGCTCGAAGGCGCCGCTGCTCGGCCACTTCGCCGAGCACGACCAGTTCGAGCCGGAGGAGAACGTTCAGGCCCTCGAGCAGGGGCTGCGCGAGGCCGAGCGAGAAGTCGAGATCCATCGCTACCCCGGCACGGGCCACTGGTTCGCCGAGCCGTCCCGGCCCGACGCCTACAACCGCGACGCCGCTGAGCTGGCCTTCGAACGGACCGTCGCCTTCCTGAACCGGCACCTGCGCGAGTCCTGATGGCGGACGGCCCGAGGGGCTCCCGCGATCCGCGAGTCGACGCCTGGATCGCGGCCCTGCCGGACTGGCAGGCGACGTTCTGCCATGCCCTCCGCGACCTCATCCACGAGGCCGAGCCGGCGATCGAGGAGACGATCAAGCGGACGACCCAGCCGTACTTCGTCCTCGAAGGCAACGTCTGCGCCTTCCTCGCGGCGAAGGACCACGTGAACCTCTTCCTCTACGACGGCGGAATCGTTCCCGACCCCGAGCGCATCATCACCGCGGGGCACGCCAACAAGACCGCTCGCCAGATCTCGTTCCGGCGCGGGGAGGCGATCCCCAACGGGCCACTGCTGGCCATGCTCCGGCAGATCGTGCGGAACAACCGGGCGGGTGGCTGGCGGAAGCTCAAAGCCAATTCCTGACAGCGCCTGACACGCCGGCGACTACCATCGACCCGATGGCCCACCCGCTCGTCGAGCAGCTGCGCTTCACGCGCTCGGAATGGCGGCGCGCGCTGCGTGGCGTCTCGGAGGAGGACGGTTCGAAGCACCTCGGCCCGATGAACTCGATCTCGTGGATCGTCGCCCATCTCGGCTGGCAGGAGCAGCGCTATTTCCTGACGCGGCTCCACGGCGAGACGCCGGTGCCAGAGCTGAACGACATCGCGCCGAACGGCGGGCCGATGACCACGCCGTCGCTCCGGGCGATGCTCGCCGACTGGAAGCAGGTCACGTCGGCTGTCGACCGCGTCCTGGAGCCGCTGGCCGAGGCCGACATGACGGAGCCGCTCGGTGACGCCCCGCGGCTGATCGGGAACGCGATCCAGCGGGTCACCTATCACTACTGGTTCCACAGCGGCGAGATCCTCGCGATCCGGCAGCTCCTGGACCACCCGAGGCGGCCCGAGTTCGTCGGCAACATCGACGACCAGGCGCCGTACCGGCCGAGCTCGCCCGCCACCTGAGCCGGTGCCGGCGCGCACCACCGGGGCGCCCACCGGACCGAATCTCGGACCGCGGCCGTAACGGGACGAGACCGGCCTCGTTATCCACTGCGGGGCCTCGCGCGGATCGTTCCCCCGGCGAGGCGACGCGAGGCCTCTTTCTCCCCCTGTTCCCGCATACTCCCGTCTATGCGCGTACCCGGTCGCCGCTCACGGCGTGCGGCTGGGACCGCCCTCGCGGTCCTCGCGATCGCCTCCCTGGTCGGCGCCGGATGGATCGGCCACGTCCGTGCGGCCCGCACCGACGTCACGATCGCCGCGCCCGCGCCGGCGTCGCTCGACCCCGCCGGCCAGAGCGACATCCAGTCCGCGGCGCTCGCCGCCCAGCTGTTCGAATCCCTGACGGCGTTCGACGCGCAGCTCGTGCTTCGACCAGCGCTTGCGTCGAGCTGGGACATCTCGACCGACGGGCGGCAGGTCGTCCTCCACCTCCGCCCGAACCTCGAGTTCTCGGACGGCTCGGCGCTCACCGCGGACGACGTCGTCCGGAGCTGGCTGCGGGTGATCGATCCGGCCCATCCGTCGCCGCTCGTCTCGCTCATGCTCGACGTCAAGGGCGTCCGGGAGCATCTGTCGGGCGCGCCGGGCAGCGCCGACCCGGGCACCGTCGGGATCCGGGCCAGCGGCTCGGACGTCATCGTCGACCTCGACCGCCCGGGCGCCGACTTCCCGTCGATCGTCGCCTCGCCGACCTTCGCCGTCATCCCGGCGACGACCTGCTCCGGCGCCACGGCCGTGCTCGGTCAGTGCGGGATCTCGAGCGGCGGCTACAGCGTCAGCGCCGCCGGCGCCACCGAGCTGACCCTGACCGCGAATCCGCACTACTGGGCCGGCACGCCCGCGATCCGGACGATCCACGTGCTGACGAGCCTCGGCGGCCGGAGCCCGGTCGACGTCTTCAGCGACGGCGACGTCGACTACGTGCCGATCGCCTCGAACGACGCCACCTGGATCAAGTTCGACGCCACGCTCGGGCCCGATCTTCGCGAGGTGCCATCGCTCTCGCTCACGTACCTCGGCTTCGACACGTCGCGACCACCGTTCGACGACGTTCGGGTCCGCCAGGCGATCGCGAACGCGGTCGACTGGAAACGGGTCGTCCAGCTCGGGTCGTTCGGCGGCGATATCGCCGCGACCAGCATGGTGCCGCCGGGAATTCCGGGTCGCGATGACCAGGACTGGCTGCCGCCCCACGATCCCGACGCGGCCCGGGCGCTGCTGGCCCAGGCCGGGTTCGCGGGTGGCGCCGGATTCCCGTCGGTCGTCCTCGCCGGCGGCGCCTACGACGAGGGCATCGCGGCCGACCTGCGGCGGGAGCTCGGGATCACCGTCCGGCTCGAGCTGTACGACGACTACTTCAACCGGCTCGCGCAGGATCCGCCACAGATGTGGACCCTGGCCTGGATCGCCGACTATCCCGGCCAGAACGACTTCCTGGGCGTCCTGCTCGGGACCGGCTCGCCCAGCAACGACGGCCGCTGGACCTCGAGCGCGTTCGACGACGCGATCACGACCGCGCAGTCGTCGCGTGATCCCGTCGCCGCCGCGCAGGCCTTCGCGACGGCGCTCGGCGTCGTGCGGTCGGACGTGCCGGCGATCCCGCTGTCGTATCCGGGCAGCGGCTGGGCGCTCTCCCGCGAGGGCCTTCTCGGGGCCGGCCAGAACGGCCTCGGCATCCCGCGCTACGCCGGCCTGGCCTGGGCGCCATGAGGCTCGTGGGCTTCGTCCGCCTTGGCCGCCTCGTCTGCGCCGCCGCGCTTCTGGCGACGGCGGTCGTCGCGCCGGCGGGCGTGGCTGCCGCGCCGCTCGTCACGTTCGGCCCCGCCACGGCGACAGCGGCCTTCCTCGATGGGATCGACGTCTCGGAGCCCGTGACCCTGCCGAGCGGCGTCGCCCGGGTCGAGGTTCTCGTGACGACCGGCACGAGTCACGTGGCGAACGTCGTGGACATCGACACCACGCCTGGCCCGGGGTCGACCACCCTCAGCTACCGCCTCGGTACGCCCTCGGGCGCGATCATCCCGAACACCCTCGTCCACTTCCAGTTCCGGGTCACGATCGGCGGGACCGGCGGCACCCCGATCACCGAGGTGGGGCCCGTCGCCACCGTCCGCTACGAGGACACCCGGTTCGACTGGCACACCCAGCCCGGGGACCTCGTCCGGGTCCACTGGGTCAAGGGCGACGCCGCCTTCGGCCGGCGGGCGCTGAAGATCGCCGAGGACGGCATCGCCAAGGCCGCCGCGCTCCTCGGGGTGACCGAGACCGCGCCGATCGACTTCTACGTCTATCCGGACGAGACGTCGTTCCGGGAGATCCTCGGCCCCGGCACCCGGGAGAACGTCGGTGGCGTGGCGTTCCCCGACATCCGGACGCTCGTCGCCCAGATCACGCCGAGCCAGCTCGACGATCCCTGGGTCGGGATCGTCATCCCCCACGAGCTCACCCACCTCGTGTTCGACACGGCGACCTCGAACCCGTACCACGGGCCGCCGCACTGGCTGAACGAGGGACTCGCGGTCTATCTCTCGCAGGGCTTCGACTCGGGCGATCACAGCGACGTCAGCGGCGCGATCCGCGCCGGCACGCTCATGCCCCTGCCGGCCCTCGACGGCCAGTTCCCGACGTTCGGCGACCGCTTCAGCCTCGCGTACGCCGAGAGCGTCTCGGCGATCGACTTCATGGTCCGCACGTATGGCCAGCCGGCCCTCGTCCAGCTGATCCGCTCATATGCCGAGGGCCGCACCGACGACGAGGCCTTCAAGGCGGCGCTCGGCGTCGACGTGACCGGCTTCGAGGCGGCCTGGATCGCGGACCTCGGCACCACGGAGCCCGTCGCGATCGGCCCGAAGCCGGATCCGCCCGGACCGATCCCGCCGGGCTGGGAGGCCGGCGCACCGACGCCAGGCAGCGCGACGGCCGTCCCCGCCGGTCCGGGCGGCCCGGTGCCAACCTCGGGCGGCGCCTCGATCGGCGATCTCGTGACGACCGCGATCATCACGGCCGTGGTCGTCCTCGGGATCATCGGGCTCGTCGCGCTCGGTGTCCGGCGCCGGCGTGAGCCACCGCCGCCACCGCCGATGCCCGGATGAACGGCCCCGGATGAACGGCCTCGTCGCCCGTGCTCGGGCGTTGCCCAGCTGGCAGATCACGCTGTCGGTCGCGTTGCTCGCGCTGGGCTTCCTCATCGCGGCTCAGCTCGCGGCCCAGGGCCCGACGGTTCGATATACCACCCAGGAGCGCTCGACCCTCGTCGAGACGGCGCTCACGCTCCAGTCGCAGCAGGATGCCCTGAAGGCCCAGATCCTCGAGCTGCGCAACCGGATCGGCGCTCTCGAGGCCCAAGGCCCCGGTGCCGCGGCGTCCCTGAAGGAGCTGTACGCCCAACTCGAGCAGGCGCGGATCGGAGCGGGGCTCAGCGGGCTCTCGGGCACCGGCGTGGTGTTCAAGGTCGAGGACGCGGGGCAGTCCGGAGCCGGTGCCGACGCGCTCGTGACCGCGCACGACATCCGGACGCTCGTCCAGGAGCTGTGGCTCGGCGGCGCCGAGGCGGTCGCGATCAACGGCGAGCGGGTCACCGCGACGACGGCCGTCCTGGACATCGGCGGCTCCGTCCTCGTCAACTCGGCCTACCTGTCGGCGCCGTACCGGGTCTCCGCGATCGGTCCCGCGGACCTGTACGAGCGGCTCCAGCAGTCGGCGTCGTTCCGGGCCTTCTTCGTCGACCGGGTCCAGGGCGCCGGGCTCGGGCTGTCGGTCGCGGAGCTCGACGAGGTCGACCTGCCGGCCTTCGCCGGCACGGTCTCGATCCGGTTCGGCCAGCCGGCCGCGAGCAGCGGGCCGACGCCATGAGCGGCGACACCCAGCGCGCGATGCCGCGCCTCGCTGGCCTGGATCTGCGCCGGCTGTTCTCGACCGGGCGCGGCCGCGAGAACCTGGCGATCGCCGTCGTCGCCGCCATCCTCGGCGTCCTCGTCGTGGGCCAGCTCCGGGGCCAGGCGGGCGTGCCCGGTCTGTCGAACCTCTCGACGCAGGAGCTGACGCTGCTCATCGCCAACCTGAACACCCGCAACGAGCAGCTTCGGACGGAGGTCGCGTCGCTCCAGCAGCAGGCGGCGCAGCTCGACAGCGCGAAGGCCAACGGCCAGACGACGGTCGAGCAGCTCGAGTCGGACCTGGCACGCATCCGGGCCTGGTCGGGCGCCACCGGCCTCACCGGACCCGGCGTCGCGATCTCGATCCGCGGCGTCATCGGCGCGGACGCGGTCGAGGACCTGTTGAACGAGCTCGGCAACGCCGGCGCGGAGGCGATCGTCATCGAGAACGTCCGGGTCGTGCCCGGGGTCGTCGTCGCCGGCCCGCCGGGTGGGCTCTCGGTCGAGGACAGCGCGCTCGGTGACACCTTCGAGATCCGGGCGATCGGCAGCCAGGAGATCCTCATCGGGACCCTCACCCGGGCCGGTGGCGTCGTGTCGCAGCTAGGCGTCGCCTGGCCGGACGTGCGCATCAGCGTCACGCCCCTGAGCTCGATCAGCGCCCCGCCGACGAGCCGGAACCTCATCCCGAGTCACGGTCAACCACGCCTTTGATAGGCTCCCCGGCCATGACGACCCGGCCCGTCACCGAGCTCCTGCTCGGCGACGTCGTGCGGCTTCGGAAGCCGCATCCGTGCGGGTCACGGGAGTGGCTCATCGACCGGCTCGGGGCCGATGTCGGCCTCCGTTGCCAGGGCTGCGGCCGCCACATCCTCCTCGAGCGCCGCGAGCTCGAGGCCCGCCTCACGGCCTTCGTGCGCCGCGGCGACCCTACGCTCAGCGCGGCGGTCGGACCCGCCCCGGAGGGGTGACCGCCGGCCAGGTGCCCGCCGCCGGCAACGGTGGCGCGGCGGTCCTCCAGAACCGGCCATTCCTGCTCCTGTGGCTGTCGCAGGTCGCGACCCAGATCGGGTCGAACATGGTCCTGTATGGCCTGACGGTCGTCGTCCTCGAGGCGACGGACCTGAGC
>JBKPRF010000166.1:0-7722 GCA_046734475.1 Chloroflexota bacterium | reverse complement strand
CTCGTGGTCCCGGTCGTCGCGCTCGCCGCGGCGATGCGGGGGCGGCCGGCCATCGCGCTCGCGGCGGTCGGCGTTCTCACCTCGCTGATCCCGCTCGCCACGAATCGCGTCGACGCCGAGGCCGATCGGGCGGCGATCGCGATCGCGATGGCCTCGATCGTCATGGCGATCGGGTCGCGTCGCATCGTGTCCTCGCTCGAGCAGTCCGCGGCTCGCCTCCGCCGCTCGAATGCCCGCGATCGCCGCCGCGCCCGCCAGCTCGGTGCGGTCGAGGTCGCCGGCCGGCTGCTCGCGGTCGAGGGCCCGTCGCGCGGCGTCCTCGATCAGCTCATGGGCCTCCTCGAGGAGACGTTCGGCTTCAAGTACCCGTCGGTCTACCTCCTCGACGGCCCAAACCTGCGACTGGCCGCGTACCACAACTACGAGACCCCGATCGAGGTCGTGCCCGCCGACAAGGGCGTCATCGGCCGGACCGTCCGCAGCGGCGAGCCGGTCCTGCTGCGAGACGCCAGGAACGATCCCGACTTCTGGTCCGCCGACCGGGCCATCGTCGACGAGATCTCGATCCCGCTCAAGGCCGACGGCGAGGTGTACGGCGTCCTCAACGTCGAGTCGGACATCCATCGCCGGCTCGACGAGGACGACCTGGCGACGATGCTGGTCATCGGCGACCGGATGGCCGCCGCGATGGCCCTCGGACGCGAGCGCCAGAAGCTCACGGAGCGGACCGAGCTGCTGAGCCGCCTGACCGAGTTCGCGACCCAGCTCAACGCGACCCTGGAGCCCGGGCAGATCCACGAGGTGGTCGCCTCCGGCGCGGCGCGGGTCGTCGGAGCCGACATCGCGGTCGTGGTCGTCCGCGACGAGGCGAGCGGCGAGTACCGCTCCATTGCCATTGAGGGGGCGGACCGGAGCCTCGTCGGCGCGCGCGTCCAGCCCGGCGACGGCGTGACCGGCCAGGCGATCGAGGCCCGCTCGATGATCGTCGTCGACGAGTTCCACCGGCAGAAGCAGCCCCACGACGTCAAGGCGAGGGCTGCCCTGCCCGAGGTCCTCGCCGCGCTCGGCCTGCCGATGACCCAGGGCGACGAGGTCATCGGCGGCATCGGCTTCTATCGTGCCCATCCGCCGCGGCCGTTCACCCCGACCGAGCAGGAGATCGCCGCGCTCGTCGCGAGCCGGGTCACGATGGCCCTCGTCAACTCGCGGCTCCACCAGGAAGCCCAGGAGCTGGCGATCACGGACCCGTTGACCGGCCTCCCGAACCGCCGCCACTTCGACGCCGCGGTGGCCCACGCCGACGCCCAGCGGGAGCGCCTGACGATCAGCGAGCGCCGGGCACGATCGGCGATCCTGTTCGACCTCGACCACTTCGGCGCGATCAACAAGCGCCACGGTCACCAGGTCGGCGACCAGATCCTGCGGGCCTTCGCGCAAGTCCTCCACGCGCGCGTGCGCGCCAGCGACCTGACCGCCCGCTACGGCGGCGAAGAGTTCGTGGTGATCCTCGACGGCGCAACGCGGGACGAGGCGTTCCGCCTCGCCGACGAGGTGCGCCTCGCCTTCCGGCAGCAGAGCATCGAGGCGGCGACCGCCGATCCGGAGCTGCCGATCACGACGGTCTCGGCCGGCTGCGCATCGCTCGAGCGGATCGAGGTCTCCGGCGCGGCGCTCCTGGAGCGAGCGGATGTCGGGCTGGCCATGTCGAAGGCGGCGGGCCGCGACCAGGTGGTCGCTGCTTAGTCGGCGAGGGGCACTCCGAGGACGTTGAAGCCGCCGTCGACGTAGATGACCTCGCCGGTCACCGCCGAGGACAGGTCCGAGGCGAGCCACAGCGCCGTCTTGCCGACGTCCTCGATCGTGATGTTCGACCGCAGCGGGGCCACGTCCGCGAACGATCGATACAGGCCCTTGAACCCCGAGATCCCGGCCGCCGCGAGCGTCCGGACCGGGCCGGCCGAGATCGCGTTCACCCGGACGCCATCCGGCCCGAGGTCGGCGGCGAGGTAGCGCACCGAGGCCTCCAGCGCGGCCTTGGCCACGCCCATCACGTTGTAGTTCGCGACGACCTTCTCGGCACCGTAGTAGGTCAGGGTCAGGACGGACGAGCCGGCACGGAGGGCGGGTCGCGCCTCCCGCACGAGGGCGACGAGCGAGTAGGCCGAGACGTCGAGGGCCAGCGCGAAGCCTTCACGCGAGGTGTCGACGAACGCGCCTTCGAGATCCTCGCGCTTGGCGAACGCGAGCGCGTGGACGAGGACGTCGATCTCGCCGTGGGCGGCCTGCCATTTGGCGATGACCCCGCGGATCTGCTCGTCCGACTGGACGTCGCAGGGCTCGACGAATGTCGACCCGATGGACTCGGCCAGCGGCCGGACCCGCTTCTCGATGAGCGACTCGACCGACGAGAACCCGACGGTCGCGCCCTCGTCATGGAGGGCCCTGGCGATGCCCCACGCTATCGAGTGATCGTTCGCGACGCCGAAGACGAGCGCCTTCTTGCCGTCGAGCAGGCCCATGGATCCCTCCGTTCGAGCCGCCGGAGCGCGGGCGGCCGAGCGGCCGGAGCCTAGCACCGCCGGGGCGGCGTCCAAGCCGGTGTTCGGTGCGCGCGTGCATCGATCCGCGAGGGTGGACGCGCGGGGCCGGACCTACCATCAACCAGGCCGAGACTGGCAGACAACCGTGCGACGCAGACGCCGTCGAACCGGGATTGCCAATCTCGGATTTGACAGGTCCAGCTCCCCGCCGGGTTCGGCGACCGCCGAGTCGGGACCCTGCGTTCCAGAACGAAGCGCGAGGCTCAATGGTGGTGTCTCCCAGGCCCAGTGGTGGATCCGAGGCCGCCGGTGATCTCGCGGGGGCGCTCGACGGCGTCCGCGCGTTCGTCCTCGACGCCGACGGCGTGCTCATGTATCGCGGCGCTCCGATCCCGGGCGCGGTCGCCGCGGTCGAGACGCTCAAGGCGCGGGGCATCCCGTACCGGGTCGTCACCAACTTCTCCTCGAGCCATCGCGCCACGCTTGCCCGGGTCTTCGCCGACGCCACCGGGCTCCCGTCGGAGCCGGAGCTGATCATCACCGCGGCCTCTGCCGCAGCCGCCTGGACGGCCGCTCATCACGCCGGCCAGAACCTCCTCGTCCTCGCCCAGCCCGACGCCATGCGCGAGTGGAAGGGCCAGCGGGTCCTGTCGCCGGATGATGCCGACGCCCGCGACGCGCGCGTCGACGCCGTCGTCATCGGCGACGCCGGCGAGGCGCTGTCGTACCGCAACCTCGACATCGCCTTCCGCCACCTCCGCAACGGCGCCGCGTTCATCGCGATGCATCGCAACCCGTGGTGGGTCACCCAGCGCGGCCCGACCCTCGACGCCGGCGCGCTGGTCGCCGGGCTGGAGTTCGCGCTGGGCCGGCGGGCGGTGGTCTGCGGCAAGCCCTCGCCGGTCGTGTTCCGCGAGGCCGTGGGGGAGTTGCGCGCCGACGCCCGACGAGCCGGCGCGCCGCCACTCCGGGCCCGCGACGTGGCGATGGTCGGTGACGATCCGCGAGCCGACGTCGCGGCGGCCCAGCGGGCCGGCCTCCGTGGGATCCTCGTCCTCAGTGGCAAGGTCGACGCCGCGGCCGCCGCCGCGTCCCGCACGAAGCCGGATGCGGTCGCGAGCTCGCTCGCCGAGATCGTCTCGGCCCTTCCGTGATCCCCCGGACGTAAACTGCCCTCCCAACAGACCGTGCCGGAGACCAACGGAGCCGAGATGACCGCCGAAGCGACCAAGCCTCGAATCAAGATCACGTACGCCACGCTCCGCAACGACAACGAGGAGCTCCACGCGCTGTATGACGCCGGCGTGCGGGAGTCCGAGGCCGGCCTCGGCAAGCACCACCAGAACTACATCGACGGCCAGTGGGTGGACGGCAGCGCCGGGACGTTCGAGATCCGCTCGCCGATCGATCGCGAGCTCCTCCTCGGCATCTTCGAGAAGGGCGACCGAACCGACGTCCAGCGGGCCATCGCCGCGGCTCGGAAGGCCGCGCCGGCGTGGCGCAACACGCCGTGGCGGGACCGCCTCGAGATCCTGGGCCGCGCGGCCGAGCTCATCTCCGAGCGCCAGATGAAGTACGGCGCCGACATGGCCTACGAGGTCGGCAAGAACCGCCTCGAGGCCCTCGGCGAGGTCGAGGAAGCGGCCGATCTGATCCGCTACTACTCGCAGACCATGCGGGACAACAACGGCTACGACCACCCGATGGACAACCTCGGGGACCTCGCCGTCCACACCCGGACGATTCTCCGGCCGCACGGCGTGTTCGCGGTCATCAGCCCCTTCAACTTCCCGATGGCCCTCGCCGTCGGGCCGATCTCGGCGGCGCTGATGGCCGGCAACACCGTGGTCTACAAGCCGGCGACCGTGGCGTCGCTGTCCGGCGTGAATCTCATCCAGGCATTCGTTGACGCCGGCGTCCCGGCGGGTGCCGTCAACCTCGTGATGGGCCCCGGCGACACCGTCGGCGACGAGCTCCAGACGAATCCCGGGATCGACGGCATCGTCTTCACCGGCTCGTACGACGTCGGCATGAAGCTCTTCAGGACGTTCTCCACGAGCTGGCCCCGGCCGTGCATCGTCGAGATGGGCGGCAAGAACCCGGCGATCGTCTCGCGCAAGGCCGACCTCGAGGAGGCCGCCGAAGGGATCATGCGTTCGGCCTTCGGGTTCGGCGGCCAGAAGTGCTCGGCCAACTCGCGGGTCTATGTCGAGCGGCCGGTCCACGACGAGCTCGTGCGCCTCCTCGTCGAGAAGGCCGAGAAGATCACGATCGGCAACCCCGTGCCTCGCGAGAACTGGCTCGGCCCGGTCATCGACCAGAAGGCGGTCGACCGACACCAGCAGGCGGTCTCCGAGGCGCGTCGCGATGGCAAGGTCTACACCGGCGGCGAGCACCTCTCCGACGGCGACCTCGCCCGGGGCTACTTCGTCGAGCCGACGGTCGTCGGCGGGCTCGACGCGTCGCACCGCCTGTTCCAGGACGAGCTCTTCGCGCCGTTCACCGCGGTCGCGCCGGTCGACTCGATCGACGACGCGCTGCGGCTCGCCAACGACTCGACGTACGGCCTGACGGCCGGCGTGTACAGCGAGGACCCGGCCGAGGTCGCGAAGTTCCTCGACGA
This sequence comes from Chloroflexota bacterium, assembly GCA_046734475.1. Lineage (GTDB taxonomy): Bacteria > Chloroflexota > Limnocylindria > Limnocylindrales > CSP1-4 > UBA5189. The sequence goes on along the minus strand of JBKPRF010000166.1, from coordinate 2,559 downwards.
GATCGAAGCCGGGGTCCTCTATGTGAATCGTCGCGCCGGGGCGACGACCGGCGCGTGGCCGGGGGTCCAGGCGTTCGGCGGCTGGAAGGGCTCAGGCTCGACCGGCAAGGCCGGGCTGTCGATGTACTACGTCGCCCAGTTCATGCGGGAGCAGAGCCACACCGTCGTCGACTGACGCGGCGCTTCGGCGGAGACAACGCCGGCGCTTCGACGCGGCGAGCGCCCCAGCGGCAGCGCCATTCCCAACGGAATGAAGACTCACGCGACCGAGCGTGGTCCCGTGTCGGGTTCGATCCTTTCGGATGCCCAGCAAGCGCGATCGAGATCGAACCCATTCCCTCCGGAATGGCCGCGCCGCCTGCCGCGTCCGGTGACGTCGGCGGGCTACGGCGAGCGCCTTCGTGGCCGCGCATTCCTGGCCGCGCATTCCTGGCCGCGCGCCCTGTTGGCCGCCCGCGCGGCCGTGCCATTCCCGGGGGAATGAACACTTGCGCGACCGAGTGTGGCCCCGTGTCCGGTCCGACCCATTGGGGTGCCCACCGAGCGGGCTCGCGGCGGGATCCATTCCCGGGGGAATGGCCGGCTTTGGCACGGGGTGGCCAGCCCGCGAGCCGTGCCGCCTGCCGCGATCCGGGTTGGGCGACGTCGGGCGGGCCGAACGCGGACCCCGACTGGAACTTGGTCGGGCTCGACCGCGGGCGCGACCAGAACGTGGCCGGGCTCGACCGCGGGCTCGGCTAGACCTTCGGCGCGCCTTCCGGCCGCTGCTCGACCTTCACGCCCTGGCTCGACGAGTTGAGGTTCTCGGTGTCGACGCCGGGATCGAGGTCGTCGATCGGCTGGTGGCCGAGGTCGCCGGGCCGGATCGAGGTGTGATCGTCCACGCCGGTCGCGCCGGGCTCGGGCCCGGGCGGCGGGAGCTCGATGGTCTCTGGGTCGCGCTTCGTCTCGTCCATCACATCGGTCCCTGTTCGGCGCCCTCGAGGTGGCGCCGGGTCGCGGTCTCGTCCTTGCCCCGGGTGGCCTTGCCCTGGGCTCGGGGGTCCCGGACGCCGACGCCGGCGACCTGACGATCGCGGAGATTGGCGTCCGGCCCCGGCTGGGACTGTCGGTCGGGATCGCCCGAGTCGGCCTGCCGGCGATCGGGCGTGCGCAATCGCTTCATGGCCCGAGCCTGCCCTGGTCGGCATTGCCGCCTCGTCGATGCTCGGGCAGGGTGGGGAACAACCGCGAGACGAAATCGCCCGGAGGGCCGCTGCTAGACTCGCGCTCTATCCACACTGCATAGAACCTATTCATCTCGAGGTACCCGTGGCCCAGTCCGTCCCGTCGCTCGATCGGTCGTCCCAGCCCCTCCGGGACCGCCCCGTTCCGGACCTCGTGACCGAGATTCCCGGGCCCCGGACGAGGGAGCACGTCGCGTTCGACCAGGCGGTGACATCGCCGAGCCTGCCGCGGGCCTACCCGCTCGCGCCGATCCGCGGCCAGGGCGTGGCCATCGAGGACCTCGACGGCAACGTCTTCCTGGACTTCGCCGCGGGCATCGCGGTGAACTCGACCGGTCACGGCCATCCGCGTGTCGTCGGCGCGATCAAGGAGCAGGCCGCGGACCTCCTCCATTACTCGGCCTCGGACTTCTACCTCCCGATCTACGCCGAGACGGCGAAGGAGATCGCCCGGATCGCGCCGATCAGCGGCCCCAAGCGGACGTACCTCGGCAACTCCGGGACCGAGGTCGTCGAGGCGGCAATGAAGCTCGCGCGCCACTCGACCGGCAGGCCGTACATCGTCGGCTTCCTCGGCGGGTTCCACGGCCGGACGTACGGCTCGGTGACGCTGACCTCCTCGAAGGCCAAGTACCACGCGAAGTTCGGTCCGATGCTCCCGGGCGTCTATCACGCCCCGTTCGGGCACGTCGAGGACCTCAGGTGGTTCGATGACGTGCTGTTCAAGCACCTGGTCCCGGCGGACGAGGTCGCCGCGGTCGTCATCGAGCCGATCCAGGGCGAGGGCGGCTACGTCGTGCCGGAGGACGGCTTCCTGCAGGGCCTCCGCGAGCTGTGCGACCGCCACGGCATCGTGTTCGTCGCCGACGAGATCCAGTCCGGGACCGGCCGGACCGGGAAGATGTGGGCGATCGAGCACTGGGGCGTCGAGCCCGACATCCTGCTGACCGCGAAGGGCATCGCCTCGGGCATGCCGCTCGGGGCGATGGTCGCCCGGGCCGAGATCATGGAGTCGTGGTCGATCGGCGCCCACGGCTCGACGTATGGCGGCAACCCGATCGCCTGCGCCGCGGCCCTCGCCACGATCGAGCTGCTCGAGGGCGGCCTCGTCGATAACGCCGCGGCCCGCGGCGACCAGGCGCTCGCCGGGCTCCGGGAGATCGCCGGCCGCCACCCGAGCCTCGTGACGGACGTCCGCGGCAAGGGCCTGATGCTCGGCGTCGAGTTCGACACGCCGGAGCACGCAGAAGAGGTCCAGTGGGCCTGCTTCGAGCGCGGCCTGCTGATCCTCGAATGTGGCGTCTCGAGCGTGCGCATGTCGCCGGCCCTGATC
>JBKPRF010000165.1:0-2921 GCA_046734475.1 Chloroflexota bacterium | reverse complement strand
ATCGATGGCGGTCCGGTCGGCCGCGATCAGCCCGGCGATCGCGAACGTCATCGCCAGCCGGTGATCGCCATGGCTGCCGAGGCGGGTCCCGGTAAGCGGGGTCGGGCCTGCGATGACGAGGTCGTCGCGGTCGACCGTGATGCTCGCGCCGAGGGCCCGGAGGCCGCCGACGACCCCAGCGATCCGATCGGTCTCCTTGACGCGGAGCTCGCCGGCACCGTGGATCCGGGTCGTCCCGGAAGCCTGCGTGGCGGCCAGGCACAGAACCGGGATCTCGTCGATGGCGCGGGCCGTGTCGGCCTCGCTCACGGAGATCCCGCGGAGCGCCGACGAGCGGATGACGAGGTCGGCGACAGGCTCGGCATGATCCCGGCCCGGCGCCGCTGCCCGCGTCGACGGCGTCTCCGAGATGTCCGCGCCCATTGACCGGAGCAGGTCGATCGCGGCGCGCCGGGTGGGGTTCACGCCGACGCCCGGGATGGCGAGCTCTGCGTCGGGATGGATCGCGCCGGCGACCAGCCAGAACGCGGCCGCCGACGGATCGGCCGGAACGCGCTCGTCGATCGCCTGCACCGCCGCCCCTCCTTCGATCTCGATCGTGGCCCCGCCGCCGCCGGGGGAGGTCCGGACCTCGACGCCGCGGGCTCGCAGCATGCGCTCCGTGTGGTCGCGTGTCGCGACCGCCTCACGGACTCGCGTCGTCCCGGCGGCTCGCAGCCCCGCCAGCAGGATCGCCGACTTCACCTGGGCCGAGGGCACCGGGGTCGTCCAGTCGATGGCGCCGAGCGGCGACCGACCGACCACCGTGACGGGGGGCAGGGTGTCCCCCTGGCGGCCCTGCAGCGCCGCACCCATCGCGCGAAGCGGCTCGATGATACGGGCGACCGGTCGCGATCGCAGCGAGTCGTCGCCGTCCAGCGTGGCCTCGAACGGCAGCCCCGCGAGGATCCCGGCGACGAGCCGAAGCGTCGTCCCGGAGTTCCCGCAGTCGAGCAGCGTGGCCGGCGCGCGGAGGCCGTCGACCCCCGGCGACCGGACGACGACCGCATCGCCATCGGTCTCGATCTCGACGCCCAGGGCGCGCAGGACGCGAGCCGTCGATCGAACGTCGGCGCCATCGCTCAGGCCACGGAGGCGAGAGTCGCCGCGGGCCAGTGCCGCGAGGAGCAGCGCCCGATGGCTGATCGACTTGTCGCCAGGCAGCCGGACCTCGCCGCGAAGGCGATCGGGCCGCGTGATGACCGCCACGTCCTCGTGCATCGCCGCGGTCATGCGCCGTTCCCCAGGACGAGCTCGTGGTCGACCTCCCGCACCTGCTCGTGGATCGGGAGCAGATGGGCCATGAGCCGGCTGAACTGGCCGAGGTCGAGCTGCTGCTCGGCGTCGGACAGGGCCGAGTCCGGATCGGGATGGACCTCGACCATGACGCCGTCCGCGCCGACGGCCACACCGCCCATCGCCAGCGGCGGCACGAGCCAGCGCTTGCCCGTGGCGTGGCTCGGGTCGACGATGATCGGCAGGTGCGTCAGCCGGTGGAGGAGCGGCACCGCCGTGAGGTCCATCGTGTTCCGGGTCGATGTCTCGAACGTCCGGATCCCGCGCTCGCACAGGATCACGTTGGGATTCCCGGCGACGACGATGTACTCCGCGGCCATCAGCCACTCCTCGATCGTGGCCCCGTAGCCGCGCTTGAGCATGACCGGCCGGGCGACCCGGCCGACCGCCGTGAGCAGCGAGTAGTTCTGCATGTTCCGGGTGCCGATCTGGAGGATGTCGGCGTACTCGGCGACGATGTCGACCTGGTTCGGCTCCATTACCTCCGTGATGACCGGCAGGCCCGTTCGCTCGCGCGCCTCGGCGAGGTAGCGGAGGGCCTCCACCCCGAGGCCCTGGAAGCTGTACGGCGAGGTCCGCGGCTTGAAGGCGCCGCCCCGGAGGACGGTCCCGCCGGCGGCCTTCACCGCGTCGGCCGTCTCGAAGAGCTGCTCGCGGCTCTCCACCGAGCAGGGTCCGGCCATGATCGTCAGCGAGCCGTCGCCGATCGCGGCGTCGAGGACGCGGATGACGCTGCTCTCCGGGTGGAACTCGCGCGACGTCAGCTTGTACGGCTTCGGGATCGGCGTGACGCGCTCGACGCCCGCGAGCCCCGCGAGCTGGTCGAGGAGGCGGTCGCGCCGGCCATTGTCGAGCTCGCCAACGACCGCGATCGCCAGGCCGTCAGCCCGCGCGTGCTCGTACGGCGTCAGGCCCTCGGCGAGGATCCGGCTCTTCACGGCCAGCACGTCGGCTTCGCCGGCGTTCGACCGCATCGTGACGAACATCGCGTCCTTTCAGCTCGACAAACAAAAAAGCAGAGGCTCGAACCTCTGCTCCTGCCCGGCACCGAGAGTGCCTCCGGTCAGTGACCGGAAACCATCATGCCGGGCTCGAATAGAAGTACCAGTGCGTCATTGGTGCTCGAACGGTACGGGAGCCGGTTCCCGGCCGTCAATGGCGACGCCCCGTGGTAGCCTGTCGGCCGCTCGCGGAGGGGTCGCATAGAGGCCTAGTGCGGCGGTTTGCTAAACCGTTAAGTGGGGTAACCTGCTTCGAGGGTTCGAATCCCTCCCCCTCCGCCAGTTGCTCCAAGCGCCCGTAGCTCAGCGGATAGAGCGTCAGGTTGCGGACCTGAAGGTCGTGGGTTCGAGTCCCGCCGGGCGCGCCACCCCTCACTCGTGGACGGGCGATCGCTGCGTTGTCGGCTGCGGGCGCCAGCTCACGCACATTGCAGTGCGCTCGCTGCCGTCCTCGCCTCCGCCTTGCGCTCGCCCGCCCTCTCGCGAGCGGTCCCGAGTCGGCCCCGAACTAGACGCGGGCGAGCAGCTCCAGGACGCGCTTCGTGGCGAGGGCCGTCGCCTCCGGGTCATAGGACGGCAGCGAGC
>JBKPRF010000164.1:0-9614 GCA_046734475.1 Chloroflexota bacterium | reverse complement strand
GGATGACGCTCGTCGGGCCGTCGTCCTCCGGATTGACCGGCCGGACGGTGGGCGGCGGCGGGACGACCACGACCGTGCCAGAGACCGCCTCGGCCGGCGGCGTCTCGGCGGGGCCACCCTCGAACGCAGCCATCGAGGGATGCACGGTCAGGCCGGCCGTCATCGCCAGCGCCCGGGCCGACGCGTCCGCGGCGATGACCTCGATCGTCTTGCCGCGCTCGGTCGCCTCGCGCGCGAGCAGCCGGAAGTTGATGCGCGACGTCGCCAGGCGCGAGCCGAACGGCAGGACGATCGCGATCCGGTCGTCATCGGTCGAGCGGATCCGGGCAGCGGCCGACGTGATCTCGTCGTCGGCATCGAGGTACAGGACGGCCATCAGAGCTTCATCGCCCGGACGACGCGCCGGAGCGACCCGTCGAGGACGCTCGTCGACGTGCCGAGCTCGATCGCCTGGTACGCCAGGCCCATCGGCGTGACGTCCTGCTGGTCCTCGAGGAGGTGGGTCTCGTCGCGCACGGTCTCGATCTGGCCCGGCTCGAGGATCGAGACCTCCGGCGGCCGCGCGAACGGCAGCCGCTTGGCGAAGCCATCGCCCGACAACGCCTCGCGGATCTCGGGCAGCCGGGAGCCGCCGCCGCAGATGTGGATCCGGCCCGGGAGCAGGTCGCCGGCCGCGAGCTCCTCGAGGACAAGCTCGACGCCCGCCGCCCAGACCGCGACGTCATCCGCCACGATCTGGCGGACCTCCGATGCCCGATCGCCGGCGATGCCGCGGGCGTAGTCGACCTTGAGCGCCTCGGCCCGCGGAAAGGGCAGGTCGAGCCGATCGGCGATCGACTTCGTGAAGGCCCGGCCGCCGAGCGCGAACATCCGGGTCCCCTCGATCCCGCCCTGGCGGACGAGCGCGACGTCGGTCGTGCCGCCACCGACGTCGACGAAGAGCGCTCCGCCCTGGCGGACCTGCTCGGAGTCCAGGACGCGGGCGACCGCATATGGCTCCGCGACGACCGCGACGAGCTCGAGGTCGAGCTTCGCGGCAACGGTCTGGAGCGCGCCGAGATGGACGAGCGGCGCGAACGCGTCGAAGATCGCGATCCGGACGTTGCGGCCCTGGAACCCAACGGGGTTCGTGACCGCGTAGCCGTCGATCCAGGCGCCGACGACTGCGGCGTGGACGAGCCGGACGTCGACGCTCGGCAGCCCGGTCTCCCACGTGACGGATCGCTCGGCCTCGCGGATCGCCTGCCGCTGGACGACCTCGATCAGCTTGCCGAGCTCGGCCTCCGAGATCGGCGTGTCCGAGCGCGCCCGTTGCTGGTCGTGGACCGTGGTGAAGCCCTTCACGAGCTCGCCCGCGATGCCGATGACGACCTGGCTCGGCCGGAAGCCCGCCATCTCCTCGGCTTCCTGGAGCGCCACGGCACAGTTGTCGACGACGGCCGAGATGTCGGCCACGGTGCCCGACTGCATGTGGGCAAGGCCCTGGCGCTTGCGACCGACGCCCTTCACGACCCCATGGCCGTCCGCGTCGATCTCGAAGACGAGGGCCTTGGCGAACTCCGTCCCGACATCGAGGGAGGTGCACGCGGTCAGGGCCTCGTCGGTCCCGTCGCGTCCCCAGAGCCGTCGCAGCAGGGTCATCCGCTCCGGTTCAGCCCGCGGTCGTCCGGAGCGCGGTCCGGATCGCGTCAAGCGCCTCGCCCACGCCGGCCTGGCGCGTGCCGCGGCCCTGGGCCATCTCGGCCCGGCCGCCGCCCTTGCCGCCGATCGGCCCGACCGCGAGCTTCACGAGCTCGCCGGCGGAGATGCCCTTCGCCACGGCGGTCTCGTCGGCCGTGACGAAGACCTGCGGCTCCTCGCTGTCGAGGGCGAGCGCGACGACGTTCGCGCCGAGCGCCGAGCGGAGGTCCTTGGCGTAGCCCTTCATCGTGTCCGTTGACTCGAACGGCGCCGCGAGCGTGACGAGGCTCACGCCGTCGAAGGACTCCAGGCGATCCTTGAGCTCCGCCGGCCGTGGGATGCCGGCCCCGGCCACGCCACCCGCCTTGAGCCGCTTCTTCGCGTCCTTCAGCTCGGCCTGGAGCGCGGCGATCCGATCGGGCAGCTGCTCGGCCGAGAGCGCGCCGGCGGCCTCGGCGGCGCGCTCGAGGGCATCGTCGCGGGCACGCAGGTAGGCGTCGGCGCCCGCGCCCGTGAGGGCCTCGATGCGGCGCATGCCGGAGCCGATGCTCCGCTCGCCGGTGATCACGAAGCCACCGACCTGGCCGGAGGCCCGGGCGTGGGTTCCGCCGCATAGCTCGAAGCTGTAGTCCTCGACGCGCACGGTCCTGACGGTCTCGCCGTACTTCTCGTCGAACAGCGCGTCCGCGCCCCGCTCGATCGCCTCGGCCATCGGCAGGTACTCGACGGTCACCGCGCGGTCCTCGCGGACGATCCGCCGGACCTCATCCTCGATCGCCCGCTGCTCGTCGGCGGTGAGGGCCCGGTCGAACGGGAAGTCGAAGCGCAGGTACTCGGGCGCGACGAGCGAGCCGGCCTGCTTCGCACGCTCGCCCACCACGTTCCGGAGGGCGCGGTGCAGGAGGTGGGTGCCGGTGTGATTGCGCATCGTGTGGGCCCGCCGCTCCGCGTCGACCTCGGCCGCGACCTTGTCGCCCACCGCCAGGCGACCCCGGAGCGTGCCCCGCGCCACGATCAGCCCGGCGCTCTGCGTGCCGGCGACCCGTTGCGTGTCCTGCACGTCGAAGACGACCGAGCCATTCGCGCCCCGGAGCACGCCGCGGTCGCCCACCTGACCGCCGCCTTCGGCGTAGAACGGCGTCCGATCGAGGACGATCTCGGCCGCGGCACCCGCCTCGGTCCGGAGCTCCTCATCGCCCTTGGCCTCGAGCGTCTCGTACTCGATTCCGTCGCGGATGATCGCCAGAACGCTGGCCTCGGCCGACGTCGTCTCGTAGCCGACGAACTGGGTCTCCCCGGTCCGGCCGAAGATCGCGCCATAGACGGCTGTCGCCTCCGCCTGCCTGCGCAGGTCGCCCTTGCGGTCAGCTCGGCTGCGCTCGCGCTGGGCGCCGAGGGCGGCCTCGAACCCGCCGCGATCGACGCCGACGCCGTACTCGGCGGCGAGCTCGACGGTCAGGTCGATCGGGAACCCGTAGGTGTCGTGGAGCTTGAAGGCCACCTCGCCCGGCAGCTGGGGGACGTCCGGCGGGAGCGTCTCGGCCTGACGCCCGATGACCCGCTCGTTCGACGTCAACGGGATGAGCGCCTCCTCGAGGAGGTCGGTGCCGGCCTCGAGGGTGCGGATGAACTGGGCCTCCTCGCGGGCGATCCCGCCGAGGATCGAGGCCTCGTTCTCGCGCAGGTGGGGGTACGCCACGGCCATCGTATCGATCACGACCCTGGCCATCTCGACGAGGAACGGCTCGGTCCGGCCAAGGAGCCGACCGTGCCGCACCGCCCGCCGCAGGATCCGGCGCGTGACGTAGCCGCGGCCCTCGTTCGAGGGCAGCACCCCATCGCCGAGCAGGAACGTGACGGCTCGGGAGTGGTCGGCGATGACCTGGTAGCTGAAGCGCTCGGCCTCGAACTGCTCCGGATCATGGCCGAGCAGCTCGCGCATCCGGGCCGCGATCGGCGCGAAGAGGTCGGTGTCGTAGTTCGACGGGACCTGCTGGAGGACCCGGGTGATCCGCTCGAGGCCCATGCCGGTGTCGATCCCCGGCGCCGGCAGCGGCGTCAGCGAGCGATCGGGATGGAGCTCGAACTCCATGAAGACGAGGTTCCAGACCTCGAGCCAGCGGGGGCAGAACTCGGAGTGGTCGGGGACGCAGAAGTCGCCCTCGCTGAACTCCGGGCCGCGGTCGTAGTGGATCTCCGAGCACGGTCCGCACGGGCCGATGTCCGCCATCCGCCACCAGTTCTTCTCGTCGCCGGCCGGGAAGTCGCCCCAGCGCTGGACGCGGTTCCGGGGCAGCCCGATCTCGTTGAGCCACACGCCTTCGGCGAAGTCGTCGGTGGAGTAGACCGTGGCGGCGAGCTTCTCGCCCGGGATCCCGAGGTCCTTCGTCATGAACTCCCAGGCCCAGTGGATCGCCTCGCGCTTGAAGTAGTCGCCGAAGCTCCAGTTGCCGAGCATCTCGAACAGCGTGTGGTGGCTCGGCGAGCGGCCGACCTCCTCGAAATCGTTGTGTTTGCCGGCGACCCGCAGGCAGCGCTGGAAATTGACCGCCCGGCTGTACGAGCGCTTCTCGGCGCCGGTCAGCGCGTCCTTGAACGGGACCATCCCGGAGTTGACGAAGAGCAGCGTGGCATCGCCCGCGGGCACGAGGCTGCCGCTCGGCACGATCGTGTGGCCGCGCTCCGCGAAGAAGTCCAGGAACCGCTGCCGGATCTCGGCCGAGGAGAGGGACGTGATGCGCGGATCCCGCGCCTGATCGGGGCTCGCCATCGCCCGGGAATGGTAGCCGAGGGGCTCCCGGCTACCGGGTCAGCCCGATGCCTCCCCGTGCGGCGAATCGTCCGCCTGCGCCTGGCTCGACCGCCGGAGACGACTCCACAGCGTCGATCCGGCGATCGCGGCGCCGATGAGGGCACCGAGCGTGAGGCCGCGGAAGAAGGTCTCGTGCGACGCGAAGATCGCCTCGCGTCGGGCAGCGAACGGCAGCTTCACGCCGGCGAGACCGGTTCGGACGGCGAGGTCGCCGCGCGGGCCGGCGCCATCACGGAGAGGAGCGCGACGATCCCGATCGCCAGCCACGCAAGGACCGATGCGGCGAGGACGTGGAAATCGCCGATCCGGACCGGGTCGATGTCGAGGCGGGTCGCCATGGCGTCCCCCGCCCAGGCCCCGAGGAAGGCCGCCACGAGGAGCACGGGGACTCGCCCGCCGGCGCGGCCCCGGATGAAGACATAGGCCGAGACGTGGAACAGCGCGAGGATCGCGGCGAGGACGATCGCGGGCCCGATCATGCCGCGGACACCGACGCGGGAACGGCCGACGCGATTCGGCCGCCGCCGAGGCAGCGCTCGCCGTCGTAGAACACCGCGGCCTGGCCGGGCGCGGCGGCCCACACCGGCTGTTCCAGCTCGACGGTCCATGACGCGGCGGTCCGCCGGATCCGGGCCGGCACGAGGCCACCGCGGTGGCGGACGCGGACCTCGGCCCGGAAGGCACCGCCGTCCGGCGCCTCGCCGGCCACGAACCGCACGTCATCGAGCTCGATCGTCGTCGTCTCGAGGTCCTCGCGGCGGGCGAGCACGATGGTGTTGGCGATCGGGTCGACCCGCGAGACGTAGCGGGGCTCGCCGAGCGCGACCCCCAGCCCCTGGCGCTGGCCGACCGTATACCCCGCGGCGCCCCCGTGCTCCCCCACCCGCTCGCCGCCGGCATCGAGGACGGGGCCCGGTTGGGGCGCCCAGCCGGCGCGCGCCTGCAGCGCGCCCCGGACGTCGCCATCCGGGATGAAGCAGATGCCCTGGCTCTCGGGCTTGTCGGCGGTCACGAGGTCCAGCGCACGGGCGACCGCCCGGACCTCGGGCTTCGTGAGCTCGCCGAGGGGAAAGCGGGCGTCGGCCAGCTGCTCCTGGCGCAGCCCGTACAGGAAGTACGTCTGGTCCTTGTCCTCGTCACGGGCCCGGTGCAGCTCGGCCCGCCCGTCGGCAGTGACCACCCGCCGGGCGTAATGGCCGGTCGCGACCGCGTCGCAGTCGTACAGGTGGCGGGCCCGGCCGAGGAGGCCGCCGAACTTCACCGTCGTGTTGCAGTCGGTGCAGGGGCTCGGCGTTCGCCCTTCCAGGTACGCGCCGAGGAACGGCTCGAGGACGCCGTCGCCGAACTCGCGCTCGAGGTTCAGCACGTAGAACGGGATGCCCAGCTGGCCCGCAACCCGACGGGCATCTTCGGCCGCGTCGAGCGAGCAGCAGCTCTTCTTGAACTCCGACACCGAATCGGCGACGTCGTGGAGGCGCATCCAGACGCCGACGACGTCCTCGCCCCGTTCGACGAGGAGCGCCGCCGCGACCGACGAATCGACCCCGCCCGACATCGCGACGAGCGTCCGGCCCGCGGCGCGCCCCACGATCGGCCTAGCGCCCCACCCCGACAGCCTGGCCGATCGGGTCGGCGGCGAGATTCGCCGCTCCAGCCCGAATCGCGCCGAGGACTCGCGGGATGACCTCGATGGCCTCGTCGACCTCCTCGTCGGTCGTCGCCAGCCCGAGGGAGAACCGCAGCGCGCCACGGGCCTCCTCGTCGGGATAGCCCATGGCCGTGAGGACGTGCGACGGATCGGTCGAGCCGGTCGTGCAGGCGGAGCCGACCGAGCCGGAGATGCCCTCGAGGTCGAGCTTGATGACCACGGCGGCGCCGTCGACGTCCCCGACGACGACTGACAGGATGGACGGCAGCCGGTCGCGCGGATGGCCGGTGAGCTCCACGCCCTCGACACCGAGCACGGCGCCCTTGAGGCGGTCGCGCTGCTTCCGGACCCGGCGCGACGTGACGTCGCGCTCCGCCACCGCCAGCTCGAACGCGACGCCCATCCCGACGGCGGCCGCGACGTCCTCGGTCCCGGCGCGGCGATAGCGCTCCTGTGTCCCGCCCTGCTCCTGCGACAGGATGTGGGTCCCCCGCCGGATGTAGACGGCGCCGGCGCCCTTCGGGCCGTCGAACTTGTGGGCCGCGATCGCGAGGAGATCGACGTCGAGGGCCCCGACGTCGAGCGGCAGATGCCCGGCCGAGGCGACGGCGTCGACCGCCAGCAGGCAGCCCTTCGGGCCCTTCGCCCGGACGACCTCCGCGACGGCCGCGATCGGCTGGACCGTGCCCACCTCGTTGTTCGCGTGCTGGATCGCGACGAGGATCGTGCGCTCGGTGAGGCCCGCCTCGACCTGCTCGGGATCGACCCGCCCATAGCGGTCGACCGGCAGCTCGACGACCTCGAACCCGAACTTCTCGAGATGGCGCAGTGGGTGGAGCACGGCGTGATGCTCGACCGCGCTCGTGAGGATCCGGTGACCGCGTGCCTTGCCGGCCCAGGCCGCGCCCTTGAGCGCGAGGTTCAGGGCCTCGGTCCCGCCGCTCGTGAACACGACCTCGCGGGGCGTCGCGCCGAGGCCGGCCGCGACCCGTTCGTGGGCCTCGTCGAGCGCCGCCCGGGCGGCTCGGCCTTCGCGATGGGGCGAGCTCGGATTGCCGAACGTGCCGCCGAGGAAGGGCAGCATCGCCTCGAGGGCCTCGGGCCGGAGCGGGGTCGTCGCCGCGTGGTCGAGATACGCCGCCATCGCCCGAATTGTAGGCAGCGGTGGCGGTCAGGCCGTCGCCGGCGCCTCGGGGGTGGGCGCCGAGCGCCACGGTCGCCAGGCGAACAGCCGCACCAGCCACGCCGGCGTCGTCTCGAGCCCCACCGCGTAATGCGAGAGGATCGCGGTCAGGGTCACGGCGACGAGCATCGCCGGCAGCACGAGCTCGAGCGGCAGGTCGCGGAAGCCGGTCACGCCGATCCCCCAGCCGACGATCAGCCAGTGCGTGAAATACATCGGGATGACCCGGCTGCTCCAGCCGTAGAACAGCCCGAGCCGCCGATCGAGCCAGGCACGCCTCGTGACGGCGTCGCAGGCGGCAAGCCAGACGAGGATGATCCCGCTGATCCCCACGACGAACGCGAGCGGCTCACGCCAGTACGTCGCCACGTCCAGTGCCGGCCTCTGGACGACGATCAGCGCGAAGCCGATCGCGCCGAGCACGACGCCCAGCAGGGCACCGAGCCGGAACGCCCGCGCCCGATCCGCGGCACGGGCGACGATCGCCCCGAAGACGGCGCCAGTGAGCGGATACGCGAGCCACGGCACGACGGCGTAGTAGACGTTCGGTGCCGAGCCGAGGACCGGCGTCAGCGGGCCGTCGAGCAGCGGCGTCCCGAACTCGAGCGAGCGGAGCCACGGCGCCGCGAGCACGAGGCCGCCGGCCAGCCCGAGCCACAGCCAGCCCGGCCGGGACCAGCCCCGGAGGAGCGCGATCGCGATGAGCGAGAGGCCGGCCATGTGGTGGATGTCGACGGTCGTCAGGAGGTATATCGGCGTGAACGGCGCGATCTGCTCAGGCGTCACGACGCCCGCCGCCGTGCCGAGCACGGACGGGATGACGCCGCGGAGCACGTTGAGCAGGTAGCCGAGGAAGACGAGCCACGCCCCGCGCGCCGCGAGCCGCTCGAACGTCGATCGCGTCGAGAACGCGAGCGACGCGCCCATGAGGAACATGAACGTCGGGGCCGCGGTCGGGCCGCCGAGGAAGCTGATCGCCTGGCCGATCGGCGTGACCCAGGTGGCCGGCGCGCCCCAGTGCCAGAGCACGTGGACGAAGATCATGAACAGGACGGCGAGGCCGCGAGCGAGGTCGAAGGCGCGGACCCGGGCCTGGACCTGGGCGGCGGCCAGGCCGGTGATCGAATCCGGCTCGGCGGCGGCGGGCCGGATCGGCTCCATCGCCGGATTATCCTCCGCGGGTTTCGGCGACCGGGACGCGCTCCCGCTCGAATGCCCGGCCGCGCTCGCGCTCCCGCTCGTGCTTGGGGAGGAGGCGCTTCCGGAGCCGGATCGCGGCCGGCGTCACCTCGACGAGCTCGTCCTCGGCCACGAACTCGAGGGCCGCCTCGAGCGTCAGCGGCCGGGGCGGCGTGAGCCGGAGCGCCTCGTCGTGAGCGTGGGTCCGGATGTTCGTGAGCTTCTTCTCCTTCGTCGCGTTGACGTCCATGTCGCCGGGTCGGGAGTTCTCGCCGACGATCATCCCCTCGTAGACCTCGACGCCCGAGCCGATGAACAGCTCGGCCCGCTCCTGGAGGTTGAAGAGCCCGTAGGCATTGCTCGTCCCGGCTCGGTCGGCGACGAGCACGCCCGCCGTTCGATGGGTGACCTCGCCGGCCCACGGGCCGTAGCCCTCGCCGATCTGGTGCAGGAGCGCCGTGCCGCGCGTCTCGGTGAGGAGCTGGCCGCGGTAGCCGATGAGCCCCCGTACGGGCAGGACGTACTCCATCCTCACACGGCCATCGGTGTCGGTCGTCATCTGCTCGAGGCGGCCCTTGCGCCCTGCCAGCGCGGTCTGCACGCCGCCGATGAAGTCGGGCGGGATGTCGACCGTGATCCGCTCGTACGGCTCCTGGACCCCGCTCGCGGTCTCGCGCAGGATCACCTCCGGGCGCGAGGCCGTCAGCTCGTAGCCCTCGCGCCGCATCTGCTCGATCAGGACCGCGAGCTGCAGCTCGCCCCGGCCGCGCACCTCGAAGGTGTCGCTCGACTGCGTCGGGTGGACCTCGATCGAGACATTGCCGAGGACCTCGCGGTCGAGGCGCGCCTTGAGCTGGCGCGAGGTCAGGTACTTGCCGTCTCGGCCGGCCAGTGGCGACGTGTTCACGCCGAAGGTCATGCGGAGCGTCGGGGCGTCGACGTCGAGGCGCTCCAGCGGCCGCGGGTCCCCGGGATCCGTGAGCGTGTCGCCGATCGTGACCTCCGGCAGTCCCGCCACCGACACGATGTCACCGGGCCCGGCCTCCGCCAGATCGACCCGGTCGATCCCGTGGGCCGTCTGGAGCGATGTCACGGTCCCGCTGAGGGTCACG
>JBKPRF010000163.1:0-8455 GCA_046734475.1 Chloroflexota bacterium | reverse complement strand
TCGAGGACGTCCCAGACCTCGGGCCGGACGCGCTCGACGATGCGCTTGGCGCTCTTGATGTTGTGGGCGAAGCCCTTCTCGACGAGCTGGCGCATGACGAACGGCTTGAACAGCTCGAGCGCCATCTTCTTCGGCAGGCCGCACTGGTGGAGCTTCAGCTCCGGGCCGACCACGATGACCGAGCGGCCGGAGTAGTCGACGCGCTTGCCGAGCAGGTTCTGGCGGAACCGGCCCTGCTTGCCCTTGAGCATGTCGGACAGGCTCTTGAGGCGGTGGTTGCCGGTGCCCGCGATCGCGCGGCCGCGCCGGCCGTTGTCGATCAGCGCGTCACAGGCTTCCTGGAGCATCCGCTTCTCGTTGCGGATGATGATCTCGGGCGCGCCGAGCTCGAGGAGCCGCTTGAGGCGGTTGTTGCGGTTGATGACGCGGCGGTAGAGGTCGTTGAGGTCGGAGGTCGCGAAGCGGCCGCCGTCGAGCTGGACCATCGGCCGCAGATCCGGCGGGATGACCGGCAGGACCGACAGGATCATCCACTCCGGCCGCGTGCCGGAGCGCTTGAACGCCTCGATGAGACGGAGCCGCTTGATGGCCTTCTTGCGGCGCTGGCCGGAGCTCGTCCGGACCTCGACGTGGAGGGCCTTGCCCAGCGTCTCGAGGTCCATCCGGCTGATGATCTCGCGCACGGCCTCGGCGCCCATGCCGGAGGTGAACAGCCGCCCGCGGCCGGCCTGGTTGAACTTGTCGTCGATGCCGCGCAGCTCGGTCTCGCCGATCGTCAGGAGCGGCTTGATGCCGTCGAGCTCGTCGCGCAGCTTGCGGAGATCGTCCTTCAGGCCCTGGGCCTGCTCCTTGAGCTTGTCCTTCTCCTCGCGGAGGGTCTCGTCCATGGCGGCGCGCAGGTCGGCGACCTTCTGGTCGACGGCGAGGGCCTCGTCTCGCTCGCGCGACTGGATCGCCTCGTTGACCCGCTCGGTCTCGTCCTGGACGACCTTGCGGAGCTTCGTGCTGGCGGCCTTGCCGCCCTTCTCGCCGGCCGCGACGATGACCTCGCCGGTCGGCTCGAACACGATCGACTCGGGGGCTTCGCCGGTCTTGAGCTCGGCCAGGCGGGCCTCGACGCCCTGGGCCGCGGCGACGATCGCCTCGGTCTGGGTGGCGCGCTGGGCCTCGAGCTCCTCGCGGGTCGAGTTGAGCGCCGCGGTCAGCTCGTCACGGTTGCGGTCGATGTCGGCCCGCAGCTGGTCCTCGAGCTCGGCGAGATGCTCGCCGCCCTTGCCACCGCGACCGGCGGCCTCCTCCTCGAGCTGCAGCGCGAACCGGCGCCTGACGTCCTCGTCCACGCCGGTGACGATGTACAGGGCGAAGTACAGGATCCGCTCGAGGTTGCGGGGGCTGATGTCGAGCAGGATCCCGAGGCGCGAGGGCGTGCCCTTGAAGTACCAGATGTGGCTGACGGGGCTCGCCAGCTGGATGTGGCCCATCCGCTCGCGACGGACCTTGGAGCGCGTGACCTCGACGCCGCACTTGTCGCAGATGATGCCCTTGTAGCGAATCCGCTTGTACTTGCCGCAATAGCACTCCCAGTCCTTCGTCGGACCGAAGATGCGCTCGTCGAACAGACCGTCCTTCTCCGGCTTGAGCGTCCGGTAGTTGATGGTCTCGGGCTTCGTCACCTCGCCCTTCGACCACTCCCGGATCTGGTCCGGGCTGGCGAGCGAGATGCGGATCGCGTTGAAGTTGTTGACCTCGAGCATGGGTCTCCTAGGGCTGTGTGCGCTGGCGCAAGGTCAGACGAGGTGGCGTGACGGTCAGTCCTCGAACCCGGCGAGGTTGATCCCGCCGAGATCGGGCAGCAGGTAGCCGGAGGCATCGTCCTCGGCGAGCGGGATCTCCTCGTCGTTCTGGTCGAGGATCTCGGCGTTCAGCCCGAGGGAGCGCAGCTCCTTGATGAGGACCTTGAAGGACTCGGGAACCCGCGGTGGCTGGATCTCCTCGCCCTTGACGATGGCTTCGTACGTCTGGACGCGCCCGAGGACGTCGTCCGACTTCACGGTGAGCAGCTCCTGGAGGATGTTCGCGGCGCCGTAGGCCTCGAGCGCCCAGACCTCCATCTCGCCGAAGCGCTGGCCGCCGAACTGGGCCTTGCCACCGAGCGGCTGCTGGGTGATGAGGCTGTACGGCCCGGTCGAGCGGGCGTGGATCTTGTCCTCCACCAGGTGGTGGAGCTTGAGCATGTAGATGTAGCCGACGGTGATGTGCCGGTCGAAGGCCTCGCCGGTCCGGCCGTCACGGAGCTCGACCTTGCCGTCTGACGGCAGAGCCTGCTCGCGGCCATAGACCATGTGGCGAGCCTCGCCGAGCTCCTCCCGGATCTGCTTCTCGGTCGCGCCGTCGAAGACCGCGGTCGCGGCCGTCTCGCCCTTGGCGTGGAGGGCCCAGCCGAGGTGCGTCTCGAGGATCTGACCGATGTTCATTCGGCTTGGCACGCCGAGCGGGTTGAGGATGATGTCGACGGGGGTCCCGTCCGGCAGGAACGGCATGTCCTCGGCCGGCAGGATCTTGGCGATCACGCCCTTGTTGCCGTGGCGGCCGGCCATCTTGTCGCCGACCGAGATCTTGCGCTTCTGGGCCACGGCGACCCGGACCAGCCGGTTGACGCCGGGCTGGAGGTCGTCGTTGAGCTCCCGACGGAACTCGCGAACCTCGACCACCTTGCCGCGCTCGCCGTGGGGCAGGCGCAGCGAGCTGTCCTTCACCTCGCGAGCCTTCTCGCCGAAGATCGCCCGCAGGAGGCGCTCCTCCGCGGTCAGCTCGGTCTCGCCCTTCGGGGTGATCTTGCCGACGAGGATGTCGCCGGGCCGGACCTCCGCCCCGATATAGACGATGCCCTCCTCGTCGAGGTCCTTGAGGGACTCCTCGCCGACGTTCGGGATGTCGCGGGTGATCTCCTCTGGCCCGAGCTTCGTGTCACGGGACTCGATCTCGTGCTTCTCGATGTGGATGCTCGTGAACAGGTCGTCGCGGACGAGGCGGTCGCTGATGACGATCGCGTCCTCGTAGTTGCCGCCCTCCCAGCTCATGAACGCCACGAGGACGTTCCGGCCGAGCGCGAGCTCGCCGTTCTGGGTGGATGAGCTGTCGGCAATGGCCTGGGCGGCGTCGACCCGCTGGCCGACGTCCACGATCGGGCGCTGGTTGATGCAGGTGCCCTGGTTGCTGCGGACGAACTTCTGGAGCTTGTACTCGTGGAGCTCGCCGGAGTCCTCCTCGACCTGGATCCGCTCGGCGGTGACGCTCGTGATGACGCCGGCGCGCTCGGCGACGACGACCTGGCCGGAATCGCGGGCGGCCCGCTCCTCCATGCCGGTGCCGACGATCGGCGCCTCGGGCTCGAGGAGCGGCACGGCCTGGCGCTGCATGTTCGAGCCCATGAGGGCCCGATTCGCGTCGTCATGCTCGAGGAACGGGATGAGAGCCGTGGCCACCGAGACGACCTGCTTGGGGCTGACGTCCATGTATTCGATCTGGTCCGGCCGGGCCTCCGGGAACTGATCCCGGAAGCGGGACGGAATCCGCTCATCGACGAAGTGGCCGTTGTCGTCGAGGGCCGCGTTGGCCTGGGCGACGACGTGCTGCTCCTCCTCGTCGGCGGGCAGGTACTCGATCTGGTCGGTGACGACCGGCTTCACCGGGAACGCGTTGAGCTTCTGCTTCTTCAGCTCGGCGATCGCGGCGTCGTTCAGGCGGCCGCCCTTCTTGAGGACGACGCTGCCGCCCTTGGCGACCAGGTCCGAGCCGGCCTCGAAGGCCGTCAGGCCGGCGTCGTCCCAGGCGACGGTCCGCTTGACCTTGCGGTACGGCGTCTCGATGAAGCCGTAGCTGTTGATCCGGCCGTACGTGGCGAGCGAGCCGATCAGGCCGATGTTCGGGCCTTCCGGCGTCTCGATCGGGCAGATCCGGCCGTAGTGGCTGTGGTGGACGTCGCGGACGTCGAAGCCGGCCCGCTCCCGGGACAGGCCGCCGGGCCCGAGGGCCGACAGCCGGCGCTTGGAGGTGAGCTCGGCCAGGGGGTTCGTCTGGTCCATGAACTGGCTCAGCTGGCTGCCGCCGAAGAACTCCTTCATCGCGGCCACGACGGGCCGGATGTTGATGAGCGCGTTCGGCGTGGCCTTGTCGATCTCCTGGATCGTCATCCGCTCCCGGACGACGCGCTCCATGCGGAGCAGGCCGATCCGGAAGGCGTTCTGGATGAGCTCGCCGTTGGCCCGGATCCGGCGGTTGCCGAGATGATCGATGTCGTCCTTCGGATGCAGGCCGCGGTTGCACTCGATGAGGTGGCCGACGATCGCGGCGATGTCCTCGCGGGTGATCGTCCGGCTCTCGCGGTCGAGCTCGACGTTCATCCGCTGGGCGGCGCCGTCGAGCTTCTTGTCGAACTTGTAGCGGCCGACACGGCCGAGGTCGTAGCGACGGAAGTTGAAGAACAGGCCTTCGACCAGGGCGCGGGCGTTGTCACCCGTCGGCGGATCGCCCGGGCGAAGCTTCTTGTAGACCTCGATGAGGGCCTCGGCCGGCGTCCGGGTGAGGTCCTTGTCGAGGGTGTTCGCGATGAACGGGTGCTCGACGTCCACGTCGACCGACGCGAAGAGGGCGCTGATCTCCTCGTTCGTCTCGTAGCCGACGGCTCGGAGCAGGGTCGTCGCCGCGATCTTGCGCTTGCGGTCGACCTTGACCCACAGCTGGTCCTTGTTGTTCGTCTCGAACTCGAGCCACGCGCCGCGGTTCGGGATGACCTTGGCCGAGAACAGCATCCGGCCCGAGCTCGGGTCCTCGAGCTCGCTGTAGTAGACGCCCGGCGAGCGGACGAGCTGGGACACGACGACGCGCTCGGCGCCATTGATGACGAAGGTCCCCAGGTCGGTCATCCACGGGTAGTCGCCCATGTAGACCCGCTGGCGCTGGATCTCGCCGGTCTCCTTGATGAGGAGCTCGACGTTGACGTAGAGCGGCCGGCTGAAGGTCAGGTCCTTGGTCCGGCACTCCTCCTCGGAGTACTTGGGGTCACCGAACTCATAGTCGAGGAACTGGAGCTCCATGACCTTGCCGGTGAAGTCCTTGATCGGGCTGATCTCGTCGAACAGCTCGCGAAGGCCCTTGTCGATGAACCACCGGAAGGACTCCAGCTGGAGCTCGATCAGGTTCGGGACAGGCAGGACCTCGGGAATCCGGGCATAGCGCTTCCGCGCCGCCGCGGGGTTCGAGACAGCCGACGACTCAGCGGCAGACAGCATGAAGGACCGCTCCTTGACGGAGGACGTGGGGAGTGAAGAGGGCCGCGCTCACAGAACGCCAAATTGTATCGCTCGACAACATTCTGTCAAACGCCCCACAAGGCGTCCGCGACCGGGAATCGACGAGCCCGCCCCGGGAAGAGGGCAGGCTCGCCTACGACCTGGATCTCAGCGGTGACCGGCGCCCGGGCCGCCTACTTGATCTCGACCTTGGCGCCCTGCTCCTCGAGCGCGGCCTTGATCTTGTCGGCCTCCTCGCGGTTGATGCCCTCCTTGACGGGCTTCGGCGAGGCGTCGACGAGGTCCTTGGCCTCCTTGAGGCCGAGGCCGGTGAGCTCGCGGACGACCTTGATCACCGGGATCTTGTTGGGGCCGATCTCGGTGAGGATCGCCGAGAACTCGGTCTGCTCCTCGGCGGCCGGGGCGGCTTCCGCGGCACCGGCGGCACCACCGGCAGCCGGGGCGGCCGCCATGGCGACCGGGGCGGCGGCGGTGACGCCGAACTTGTCCTCGAACTTCTTCTTGAACTCCGACAGCTCGAGGACGGTCATCTTCTCGAACGCCTCGAGCAGCTGGTCGGCGGTCATGGTTGCCATCGTGTCTGGTCTCCTGTTGGGATCGGGATGTGGGGAGCTACGCGGCGGCTCGCTGGTCGGCGAGCGCGGTCACGAGCCCGGCGACGTCACGGAGCGGGGCGTCGAAGAGCCCGGCGGTGGTCGCCAGCGGCGCCGCGAAGGCCCCGGCCAGCTGGCTCAGCAGCGTCTCCCGCGAGGGCAGCGCGGCCAGCCTGGTCACGCCGTCGCCGTCGATCGTCCGCTGGCCGAGCAAGGCCCCCGTGATCCGGACCTGCTTGTACGGCCGAACAGCATCGATCACGGCCTTCGCCGTGGCGCCCTCGTCGTCACCGAAGGCGATGGCCGTCGGTCCGACGAGGAGGTCGTCGATCGCGGAGCCGACCGAGTCGGCCGCGGCGATCTTCATGAGCCGGTTCTTGACGACCCGGTAGGTCACGTCCTGCTTGCGCAGGGAGCGGCGGATCTCGGCGATCTCCTTGACCGTGAGCCCGCGGTACTCCGAGACGATCAGCGTGCGGCTCTTCGAGAGCTGCTCGCGCAGCTCCGCGACAGCCTCGCGCTTGGCCTCGGTCGGCATGGTGGCCCTCCAATGTCGGCGCGCAACCGGCGCGCGGCGGTGGCGCCCGGGTCAGACCCGGCTCACCCTGCGACGGCCGCCCGTCACCGGGCGGGGCTTCGACCGCAGGGGAGGCGCCCAGCCGCGAGGGCGAGTGACTCCGATCCCTGCCTCGGCGTGCTGGCCGTCGTCCCCGAGCCGAGTGGCCCGATCCGTGCCGGCTGCTCAAGCGTCGTGCCGTCGCCTCGCGGCGGCGGTCCGAACGCACACGCTGTCTTCAGCGAGTTCCGTCTTGTTGTCGCGTGGGTCGCCTCTCGGCGCCCACGGGCATGAGTGCGGCAGTCTACCTCAGGCTGCCGTGGCGGCCGCGAGCACCGACGGGATGTCGACCCGGATGCCGGGGCCCATCGTGCTGGCGATCGTGAGCGAGCGAAGGTATGTGCCCTTCGCCCCGGACGGCTTGGCCCGGTTGACCGCATCGACGAGCGCGGCCAGGTTGGCGACGATCGCCTCGGGCTCGAAGCTGGCCTTGCCGATCGGGACGTGGATGATCGCGGCCTTGTCGACCTTGAACTCGACGCGGCCGCCCTTGACCTCGCGGATCGCCCGCTCCAGATCGAAGGTGATCGTCCCGGCCTTGGGGTTCGGCATCAGGCCGCGCCGGCCGAGGACCTTGCCGAGCCGGCCGACCTGGCCCATCAGGTCCGGTGTCGCGAGGGCGACGTCGAACTCGAGCCAGCCGGCTTCGACCTTCTTCACGAGCTCCTCGGCGCCGACCTCGTCGGCCCCGGCGCGCAGCGCCTCCTGGGCCTTCTCGCCCTGGGCGAACACCGCCACCCGGACCGTGTTGCCGGTGCCGCTCGGCAGGACGACGGTGCCGCGGACGTTCTGGTCGGCGTGCCGGGGATCGACGCCGAGCCGGAGGTGGGCCTCCAGCGTGGCATCGAACGCGACTGCCGTCGTGTCCTTGGCGAGACGGGCCGCCTCATCGGGACCATAGGCCTTCGCCCGGTCGACGAGCTTCGCCGCCTCCAGGTACTTCTTGCCGTGCGCCATCAGGAGCCCACCTCGATGCCCATGCTCCGGGCCGTGCCCTCGATCATCCGGGCTGCGGCCTCGATGTCGTTCGCCGGCAGATCCGGCATCTTGATCTCCGCGATCTGTCGGACCTGGTCGCGAGTGACCCGGCCGACGGTCTCGCGCTTCGTGGTCGCGGCGCCCTTGTCGATGCCGGCGGCCTTCCGCAGGAGGTCCGCGGCCGGCGGCGTCTTGAGGATGAACGTGAATGATCGGTCCTCGAAGATCGTGATCTGGGCCGGGATGACCTGGCCGGCCTTGTCGGCGGTCTTCTCGTTGTAGGTCTTCGTGAACTCGACGATGTTGATGCCGTGCGGCCCGAGGGCCGTGCCGACGGGCGGCGCGGGCGTCGCCTTGCCGGCAGGCAGCTGGAGCGTCAGGACGATCCGGATCTTCTTGGCCACGTGCTTCCCTTCCTACAGCTTTTCGACTTGCAGGAAGTCGAGCTCGACCGGCGTCTCCCGGCCGAAGATGCTGACGAGGACCTTGACCTTGTTGCGCTCGGGGTTGACCTCGTCGACGGTCCCGATGAACTCCGAGAAGGGCCCGTCGGTCACCCGGACGCTCTGGCCCTTCGTGAACGCGACCCGATACTTCGGTGTCTCGACGCCCATGTGCCGGAGGATCTGCTTGACCTCGGTCTCGTCGAGCGGCACGGGCTCGCTCCGGACGCCCGGGATGTTCGAGCCGCCGACGAAGCTCGTGACGCCCGGCGTGTTGCGGACGACGAACCAGCTGTCGGGATCGAGGATCATCTCGACGAGGACGTAACCGGGGTAGACCTTCTTCTGGACGGTGTGCCGCTGGCCCTGGCGGATCTCGATCTCGTCCTCCATGGGCACGAGGACCTGGAAGATCCGGTCCTCCATCCCCATCGACTCGATCCGGTGCTCGAGATTGGCCTTGACCTTGTTCTCGTAGCCCGAGTACGTGTGGATGACGTACCAGCGCTTCTC
>JBKPRF010000162.1:0-8589 GCA_046734475.1 Chloroflexota bacterium | reverse complement strand
GTACCAGACGCTGCCGGCCAGGCCGGCGAGGCCATCGACGGGACCCTCCGGCAGGGCTCGCACGAGTCGCGAGAACCCGGCCACGAGGCCGGCCCGAAGGCGCTGGCGCAGCGAGCCCCGACCGATTCCAGCGGCCGGGGTCGCGGCGGGGCGGGCCGGCTCGTCGCTCACGCCGGTGCCGGTTCCGCGGCGACCTCGAGGACCGGCTCGATCGCCGCCTCGAGGGCCACACCCGCGGCCATGAGGCTCGCCCGCCGTTCGAGCTCGGCCGCCTCCGCCGGATCGTCGGGCCAGACCGGCTTGAAGGAATACCACTGCTCGGGCGCGGCGGCGATGGACGCCTCGATCGCATCGGCCAGCCGCTGGGTCGCCGCCAGCTGATCGGCCGGCGACGCCGACGGGACGTCGATCGCGTCGGCAATCGTGATCGAGAAGGTCTTTCCGTCCGGCAGGCGGCGGATCGCCACAGGCGCGATCCGCGAGCCGGTCTTCGCGGCAAGGGCCGCCGGACCGGCCGGGAACGTCGTCCAGGCGCCGAAGAGGCGGACCGGGATGCCATCGGACCGGTAGCCCCAGTCGACGAACAGGCCGAGCATCTCCCGCCGCCGCAGGACCCCGAAGACGTCACGGATCTTCCGCCACGGGATGACCTTCACGCCCCAGTGCTCGCGGGAGCGGCGGAACTCCTCGAAGAGCTCCGGGTAGGCGGAATCGTCGGCGAGGACGTTCATCGGCCAACCGCGCGAGGCCACGCCGGCCGCGGCGGCCTCGGCATTGCCCATGTGGGCGAGGGCGATGATCACGCCGCCCTTGGCTTCGCGCCAGATGCCCTCGACCTTGTCGAGGTCGGCGCTGACGACGAGCTCGTTCGCCCGCTCCCGAGGGAGACGCGGCAGCCGCATGACCTCCACGACGTACCTGGCGTATTCGCCGTAGGCCGCGAGCGCGGTCGTTCGGACGCGCCGATGGCCCGGCGGGAGCCCGAGGACGTGGGCGAAGTTCGCGTTCGACCAGCGCCGTTTCGTGGGCCACAGCAGGTAGGCGAGCTGCGACCCGCGAGCGATGACGAAGCGGGCGAAGGCCGGCGGCAGATGGCCGACGACCCACGCCCCGGTCCGATACGCGACGATCGCGAACCGCTCGCGCAGCCGCTCGACGACCTGCGAGAGCCGCGACTCGGACTCGAGACGCCGATGCGGCGCCTCGAGCCGTTGCTGCCGAGGCGTCACCGCGATGCGGTCGCCGCCTTCGTGGCCACCGTTGCAGGCTTGCCGGCGAGCCGCCGGAGCTTGCGCTTCGCCGGCGCCTCGGTGCCCACGAGGGTCTCGTTGTCCTCGCCCCGGATGAAGGCCTCGACCCGGTTGAAGGCGATGTCGTCGTGGATCTGCTGCGGCGGGCTCTTCATGAAGTAGCTCGACGCCGCGACGAGCGTGCCCTTGAGGCCGCGGTCCAGCCCGAGCTTCAGGCAGCGGATCGCGTCGGTGATGACGCCCGCCGAGTTCGGGGAATCCCACACCTCGAGCTTCAGCTCGGCATTGAGCGGGACGTCGCCGTAGGTCGTGCCCTCCATCCGGATGTAGCACCACTTCCGGTCGAGCAGCCACGGCACGTGGTCACTCGGGCCGACGTGGACGTCGTCCGGATCCATCTCGTAGTCGAGCATCGAGGTGACGGCGTTCGTCTTCGAGATCTTCTTGGACTCGAGGCGCTCGCGCTCGAGCATGTTCAGGAAGTCGGTGTTGCCACCGAAGTTCAGCTGGTACGTTCGATCGAGGCGGACGCCGCGATCCATGAACAGCCGGGTCAGGACGCGGTGGCTGATCGTCGCGCCGACCTGGCTCTTGATGTCGTCACCGATGACCGGCAGGCCGACCTCGGCGAACCGCCGCTGCCAGTAGGGCTCGCGGCCGATGAACACCGGGATCGCGTTGACGAAGCCGACGCCGGCCCGGAGGGCCTGCTCGACGTACCACTTCGTCGCCTCCTCGGAGCCGACGGGCAGGTACGACACCATGACGTCGACCTCGCGCTCCTTGAGGATGCCGACGATGTCGGCCGTCGGGCCGGGCGCCTTCTCGATGATCTGGCTCAGGTACTTGCCGAGGCCGTCGTGGGTCATGCCCCGCTCGACCTTGACCCCGATGTGCGGGACCTGCTGGAAGACGTAGGTGTTGTTGGGCTTCGCGTAGATCGCCTCGGACAGGTCCTTGCCGACCTTGTTCTTGTCGACGTCGAACGCCGCCACGAACTCGATGTCGCGGATGTGGTAGCCGCCGAGGTTGACGTGCATGAGGCCAGGGACGAAGTCGTCGTCGTTGGCGTTCTCGTAGTAATAGCGGCCCTGGACGAGGCTGCTCGCGCAGTTGCCGACGCCGACGATCGCGACGCGGATCTTGCCGTCCCTGCGGCGGCTGCCGGCCCATGTGCCCTCGGTGCCGTCCGCGCTGTGGCCGTTCTTGCCGTTGCTCTTGGTGCCGTTGCTCTTCGTGCCTGGCATCTGGTGCTCCTGTTGCTCCTGCATTCGTGGTTGGATCAGCCCATCCGGGTTGGGGCGGGTCAGCTCGGCGCGCTCCGGGTCAGCCCTCCCTCGCCTGCGCGCGGACGTGGAGGGTGCGCTGGATGACCGTGACGGTCGCGCCGATCGCGACGAGCGCGAGGGCGCCGTGGATGACGAGGATTCCGATCGGGATGGCGCCGCCGCCGGCGCAGCTCGGGCAGCTCGTTGAGTCGCTACCGGTGCCGAGGATCCCGGCGAGGACGAGGCCGGCGGCGAGCAGCGGCACGCGGACCTCGCGCGGCATCAGGCCGATGGCGGCCATGCCGGTGCCCGTCGCGAAGCCGAGGCTCTCGGACTTGGCCCGCGTGTAGCTGACCATGAATGCGGCGAGCAGCGCGGCCGCCGCGAGCAGCGGTCCGTCGAGGTAGCCGGAGGCCTGGAGCCCGGCCGCGATGCCGACGAAGACGACGCCCTCGCCGGCACGGTCGAACGTCGAATCGAGGAAGGCGCCGAGGGCCGAGACGCGGTCGGTCGCGCGGGCGAGCGCGCCGTCGAACAGGTCGAAGATCCCGAAGGCCAGGATGAGGACGCCGGCGACGAGCCACGACTCGTTCGCCGCGGCGAAGGCCGCCACGCAGGCTCCGAGGAAGCCGATGACCGTCAGGGCGTTCGGGCTGAGACCCAGCCGCCCGAGGCCGGTCGCGATCGGGGTCGCGAGGTCGCGGACCCGTTGCCGGGTCGCGGGATCGACGAGGGACCCGGTCACGTCGCGACCTGCCCCGGCGACCGGGGTCGACCCAGGCCGAGGACCTGGCGCTCGTGCTGGGCAAAGGCCTCGAAGGCTTCGGGCACGAGCCGCGACACCGTCTCGCGACCGGCGCGGCGTGTCTCGACGAGGCCGGCGAGCCGGAGCCGGGCGAGATGCCAGGACACGAGGGGCTGGCTCAGGCCGACGTGCTCGATGAGCTCCGACACGCTCGCCTCGCCGTCGGCCAGCCGGCGGACGATCCGGAGGCGATTCACGTCGGCGAGCGCCTTGTGGACGACCCGCAGCGAACGCAGCTCGTCGGGCGGGTCGACGACCGAGGCGATGGTCGATCGGAAGTGGGCTGGGGACGGGGCCAAGCAGCGATCTCCGGGGCGGGAAGGGTTCGCCTGATCGGCGATCGAGCCAGCGCGGGCCGATGGATCAAGCGAGGTTTATATCAATATGGGTTGATCCGGCGCGGCTGTCAACCCTCTGGTGGACCGTCGTGAACCCACCCCCGGCCGATCACGATCGCGCCGACCGCGGGCACGGCGAGCCAGCCGAGCAGCAGCAGCGCCAGCACATCGAGAGCGACGAGCGACCCGGTCGAGGGCGGCGGTGGTGCCGACCGGAGCTCGACCTCGAGATCGCCGAGCTGGTCCGCGAGGGCGTCGAGGTTCGCGGCCACCGTGTGGGCGTCCGCGGCGTTCGTCGTGAGTGCGTCGGCGGTCGAGCCGAGGCTCGCCGAGAGCGTCCGGGCTCGGCCGGCCGTGGCGGCGAAGGAGGCGCCGGACTGGGCGAACGGCTGGGTGCCGAGGATCGAGATCGACGACAGCGCCGCCAGCTGGTCCAGGGAATCGGCAAGGTCCGTCGTGAGGGACGCGGCATCGCGAGCGGCGGTCACCGATGCCCCGAGGCTGGAGCCCGCGTTCCGGGCGGCCGCCGCCGAGCTGCGAAGGGACGCGGCAGCGGGCTCGACCATGGCGACGAGCGTGGTCTGGGCCCGCCCCAGGGTCCCGGCCGTCTCCGCGAGGCCACCGAGGGTCGCGATGAGCAGGATCGCCATCGCGGCGAGCAGGACCAGGCCGATCCCGCCGAACGCGACCAGCCCACGACCGAGCTGCCGGCTGGGGCGCATCCTCAAGCGGGCCGCAACTCGCGCCGCAACAGGACCCAGCTCGACGTGAGCACGACGATGGCGATGGTGGCGAGCGCCAGCAGCTGCCAGGGCTGGCCGATCTCGCCGCGCAGCAGGAGGTCCTGCAGGAGCCGGA
This sequence comes from Chloroflexota bacterium, assembly GCA_046734475.1. Lineage (GTDB taxonomy): Bacteria > Chloroflexota > Limnocylindria > Limnocylindrales > CSP1-4 > UBA5189. The sequence goes on along the minus strand of JBKPRF010000162.1, from coordinate 4,070 downwards.
TGCCGTGGGTCGCCGGCAGCAGGTACGCGCCCAGCTGCACGACGCGCGTGAACTCCTCGATCCGGAGGACGAAGCCGCTGAAGAACATCGTCGCGAGCAGGAGGAGCATCGAGAGCTGGACCGCCTGCCGCTCCGAGCTCGACACGACCGAGATCAGGAGGCCGAGCCCGAGCGAGGCCACGAGCATCACCGCGATCACCACGGCCACGATCGGGACCGGCGAGAGCAGCGGCACGTGCAGGAGCCCGACGAGCAGGAGCATCGAGATCATTGTGACCGCCGCGCCGAGCAGGCCGAATGCCAGGACCTTGCCCACGACGACCTCGGTCGCCCTGATCGGCGAGGCCCGGAAGAGCTCCATCGCCCCGCTCGTCCGGTCGCGGACGATCGACAGCGCGAGCAGCGTGACGGCCATGTGCTGGAGCACCAGCGCCAGCGCCGCCGGCCCGAAGAACGCCTCGATCCCGGGCTCGCTGGGCGCCAGGTTGACGACCTGGGCCTTCGTCGGCGAGGCGACGACCTCCGGGGGCACGTTCTCGATCTCGGTGGCACCGGCCTTGATGGCGTAGTTCTTGCCCTGCTCGGCACCCTGGCGGTAGATCTCGCGGTTGACCGAGCCGACCAGGAAGTCGGCGAGAAAGCCGGCGTAGTTCGCCTGGACGGGGTCGACCTGATTGAGCTCGATGGTGAGCGTTGCCTGGCGGCCCTCGCCGAGGGCGGTCCGGGCGTCGTCGGGCACGATCACGAGGAGGTCCACCTGGCCGGCCCGAAGCTGGGCCTCCGCGGCCGCGCGATCGGGCGTGACGGCGACGACCGTCAGGCCCCGCGCATCGAGGTCGTTGTAGCCCGCCGGCGTGTCGGGCAGCCCGAGCTTCGGGTCGGTGACGACGATCGTCTCGAGCGGCGTGTGGACGCCCTGGTACCCGAAGCCGAACACGGCGAGGATGAGGAACGGGCCGAGGACGAGGCTCAGGACGGCGCCGGGCCGGCGAAAGGTCTCGAGGAGCTCCTTGCCGACGAGCGCCAGGACCCGCAGGCCGGCCTTAAGCAGCCCCATCGGGCCCCTCCCGCTCCGCCGGCCGATCGGGCTCCTCCACGGGCAGCGGATCCTCGACGAGCCGGGCGAAGACGTCCTCGAAGGTCGGCCGCGACTCGCGGACCGAGTCGACCTGGGCGCCGGCTTCGTTCACCGCGTCGACGACGTCCGGGGTCGCCGCGCCGGCGTTGTCGACGATGACCGTGAACCGCCGCTCCTCGGATTGCCGGATCCGCCGGACGGTCGCCAGGGCCGAGAGCCGGCCGGCGTCGAACGGCTCCGTCGTCGTGATCTCGAGCGCCTCGCCACCGATCACCCGTTCGCGGAGGTCGGCCGGCGCCCCGACCGCGACGACCTTTCCACGGGCGATCAACGCCACCTGGTCGCAGTGCTCGGCCTCGGTCACGTACTGGGTCGTCGCGAGGATCGTCACGCCCCGCTCGCGGAGACGGCGCAGCTCCTCCCAGACCGTCCGCCGGAGCAGCGGGTCGATGCCGGCTGTCGGCTCGTCGAGCACGAGCAGGGCCGGCTCGTGGACGAGGGCACAGGCAAGCGCGAGCCGGCGCTGCATGCCACCGGAGAGGCGGCTCGCGCGACGGTCGCGGACCTGCCACAGGTCCAGCAGCTCGAGAACGTGGCGCTTCCGGCGGCGCCGCCGGAACAGCAGGAGCCCGAAGACGCTGGCGACGAAGTCGACGTGCTCGGCGACGGTCAGATCCGGGTAGAGGATCGATCGCTGGGGCATGTAGCCGATCCGCTCGCGGGTCTGCCGCCGGAACAGGGTCGGCGCCTCGCCGAGGACGCGGACCGTGCCCGCCGACGGCTTGAGCGTCCCGAGCAGCATCCGGATCGTCGTCGTCTTGCCCGAGCCCGACGGCCCGATGATCCCGAGAATGGTGCCCGCGGGCACGGTCAGGTCGACGCCGCGGACGGCGGTGACGTCCTCGAACGTTCGGGTGAGGCCGGAGGCCTCGACGGCGAGCGCCGCGCCGTGATCGACGGGCGGAGCCTGGGCGGGTGCGGCCATGGCCCCGAGCGTGCCAGCCGCGCTGTTGCAGCCTGCCGAAACGCCGCGCTGCGGGCGGCGACGGCGGCATTGCGACCATACACTCGGCCGGATGGCGCGTGGCACGGCCTGGGTGCTGCTCGCGGTGCTCGGCGCCGGCGTCTTCCTCGCCGGTCTCGAGCTGATGGTCACCGCGGTCGCGCTGCCCTCGATCGTCGTCGACCTCGCCGACTGGTCCGAGCTGCGAACGGCGTCGTGGATCGTCAACGCCTACCTGCTCGCCTCGATCGTCACGATGCCGCTTGCCGGCAAGGTCGCCGACCGCTGGGGCGTCCGGCGGCCGTTCCTCTGGGCGAACGTGCTGTTCACGCTCGGCTCGGCCCTCGCCGGCCGGGCCCAGTCGCTCGAGGAGCTCATTGCGGCTCGAGTGCTCCAGGCGATCGGCGGCGGGACGCTCATTCCCGTGGCGACCGCGGCGGCTGCGCACCTGTTCGAGGGTCGCGCCCGGCCCCGGGCCCTCGGCGTGATCGGCGCGCTGACGTTCCTCGGCATGGCCGCCGGACCCTTCGTCGGCGCCTGGATCATCGACGCCGCCCACCCCGCCGTCGTGCTCGACGGCCTCGGGATCCAGGGCCCGCTGCGGGATGCTCTCGACGCGCCGTGGCGGTTCGTGTTCTACGTCAACGTCCCGATCGGCTTCGGCGCCCTCGCGGTCGGCTGGGCCGCCTCGGGCGGCTGGGCCGAGTCGACCCGCCGCGTCGGCCTCGACGTCCCCGGCGCCATCGCGTTCTCGATCGGGCTCGGCGCGCTGCTCGTCGGCATCACGGTCGCCGGAAGCCCGGATGCCGGCGATGGCCCCTCGACCGGGCTGGTGCTGGCGATCGCGGTTGCCCTGGCCGTGGCGGGTCTCACGTCCGCGGTCTGGATCGGGAGCCGCCGCGCGGACCCATTCCTGGATCCCGCCTGGTTCCGCTCGGTCGCGTTCAGCTCCGCCGCGATCGTCTCGGTCCTCACTGGCTACGGCTTCGCGACAGCGATCATCGGTGGCGCCGTGTTCGTCGACCGCGTCCTCTACGGCGGTCCCGACCTCCAGCGAATCGCGCTCGGTGCGCTCGCGTTCGCGACCGCGATCGGGGCCCTGCTGTCGGGGCTCGTCCTGCGCCTCGCCGGCCTCCGCCTCACGACCGGCTTCGGCCTCGCCGTCTCGATCGTCGCGCTCGCCCGGATGGCGAGCTGGACCTCGGCGACGGGCATTGGCGACGTCGCCGGCTGGCTGGCCGCGTTCGGGCTCGGGTTCGGGCTGACGGTCACGCCCCGCTCGACCGCGGCCGTCGAGGCGCTCGGCCGGGAGGCCTTCGGGATCGCCTCGGCGACCGTGACGGTCGCCCGGATGATCGGGATGGCGATCGGGCTGGCGGTCCTCTCCGCGTTCGGCTCCACGGTCATCGCCGACCTGCGCGCCGCGGTCTACGCGACCCCTGATGCGTTTCGGCTCTTCATCCCCGAGGCGCTCCGGAGCCGCTCGCTCCAGGACGGCCTCGTCGTGCAGGCCCTCGAGGCATGGGCGTCGGCCGAGGCCGCGCGTATCCTCCTCGGCGTGTTCCTGGTCGCCGCGGCCGTCACCGCGATCGCGCTCGTGCCGGCGCTCACCCTCGAGTCGCGCGGCCGCGGGCGGGGTCGCCCGGCCGGGGCGACGTATGCCCTCTGAGCCTGCCGAGCCGGGTCCCGCCATCCGGGTCGCGGCCCTCGTCAACGGCAAGATCCGGGAGTGGACCGACGAGCCGGCGCTCGTCGCCCTGGCGCCGCGCGGCCCGGCCGACCCGAAAGCCAAGAACGCGACCGTCTGGGTCGACCTGACCGATCCGGACCAGCGCTTCGTGGAGCGCGTCGCCAATCTCCTCGGCCTCCATCCGCTCATCGCCGAGGACATCGTCGAAGGCAACCAGCGCGGCAAGATCGAGGTCACCGACGGGCTCATCCACGTCGTCCTCTTCGTGCTCGGCGCCTCGACCGCCCACGTCGCCGAGG
>JBKPRF010000161.1:0-4573 GCA_046734475.1 Chloroflexota bacterium | reverse complement strand
CGGCCGGAGCAGCCGCGGCAGCTTGGCCATGATCGGGCCGTCGGGCATCTGCTCGAGGCACTGGTCGATGATCCGGAGGCTCTGCTTGACCTCCTCCATCCGGAGCAGGTAGCGGGCCAGGGAGTCGCCCTCGGGTCGGGTCGGGATGTCGAACTCGAGCTCGGGATAGACCGAGTAGGGGTGGGCCCGGCGGATGTCGTACGGCAGGCCGGTGGCGCGCAGGTTCGGGCCGGTCATGCAGTACTTCAGCGCCATGTCGGTGTCGATGACACCGAGGCCGCTCGCCCGCCGGACGAAGATCTCGTTCTCGTTCAGCAGGCCGGTGCCGGCCTCGATCTGGCTCACGGCCCGGCTCATCCAGTCGCCGAGGCGGCTCATGAACTCGTGGTTGAGGTCGCCGTTGACCCCGCCGATCCGGAAGTAGTTGAAGAGCATCCGCTGGCCGGTCAGCGCGGCGAGCATCTCGACGATCTCGTCGCGCTCGATGAACGACCACAGGATCGGCGTGAGGCCGCCGAGATCCAGGGCGAACCAGCCGAGGAAGAGCGCGTGGCTGGCGATCCGGTTGAGCTCGCCCGAGAGGACCCGGATGTACTCCGCCCGCCGCGGGACCTGGACGTCGAGCAGCTTCTCGTAGGCCATGACCGGGCCCCACTCGCAGAAGAGCGAGGAGATGTACTCGAGCGGATCGACCTGGCTGATCGTCTGGTGGTAGTCGGCGTTCTCGCACAGCTTCTCGACGCCGCGGTGGAGGTAGCCGAGGACCGGGTCGATGTCGACGACCCGCTCGCCCTCGAGCTTCAGCACGACCCGCAGGACACCGTGGGTCGACGGGTGCTGGGGGCCCATGTTCAGGTACATCTCGCCGTCGCCGAGGGTGTAGAACTCCGCCTCGCGCTCCGTCCGCGGCGGATACGGCGGGATCGGCTCGAACGACTCGTAGTCGTCTTCGAGCAGGACGTTCGGGTCGTCCGCCGACTGGTGCGTGCCGGGCGGCAGGGTCGCGGTCATCGGCGCACGCTCACGCGGCGCCCGTTCGCCGGACGGAGCCGGCGACCGCGGCTGAGGGGGTCCGGGCCCGCTCCATGTGCCGCACCCCCGCGCCCGGCGACCGGGCGGCGTCGTCCGGCAGGAAGAAGTCCTTCCGGAGCGGGAAGCTCGTGTAGTCGGGCGGCATGTAGATCCGGCGCAGGTCGCGGTTGCCCTCGAAGATGATCCCGAACATGTCGTAGGTCTCGCGCTCCATCCACTCGGCGCCCTTCCAGAGGAAGGTCACCGACGGGACGCGCGGGTCGTCGCGGGGCAGGCCCTCGGCGATGACCCGCAGCCAGTCGCCCGTCGAGCCGCTCCAGAGGTGGTAGACGACCTGCATCGTGTCGCCGGTGTCGACGCCGGCGAGGTCGGCGAGCACCGCGAAGTTGAGCTCCGACTCGTCGTGGAGGGCGCGCAGCACGTCGGTCACGTCCTTCGGACCGATCCGGATCTCGGTCGAGTCATGGCGCTGCCTGATGGGGCCATGGAGTGCTTCTCCGAATCGGGCCTCGAGTCGGAGCTTCAGCGCTCGGTCCATCGCTTCAGACCCCGGTCGGGACGGTCGGGCCGATCGCCCGCTCGGGCCAGTGGCCGCGCCGGTCCTTGACGAGCTGCTGGAGCTTCATCATCGCGAAGATGAGGCCCTCCGGCCGGGGCGGGCAGCCGGGCACGTAGATGTCGACCGGCATGATCCGGTCGATGCCCTCGACCGTCGCATAGCTTCGCTTGTAGCGGCCGCCCGAGACCGTGCAGTCGCCCATCGCGACGCACCACTTCGGCTCCGGCATCTGCTCCCACAGCCGCAGGAGCGGGCCCGCCATCTTCGTGGACAGCGTGCCGGCGACGATGAGGACGTCGGCCTGGCGCGGGCTGGCCCGGAACGGGAACGCGCCCCAGCGGTCGATGTCGTTGCGCGAGGTCGCGAAGCTCATCATCTCGATCGCGCAGCAGGCGAGTCCCGAGAGCAGCGGCCACAGGCTGTTGGCCCGGAGCAGGTCGAGGACGTAGTCGGCCTTCGTCGGGATGACCTCGAGGAGGCCCGTCCAGCGGGCGTCGTCGCGGCGGCCGATCCCCGCTGCCTCGAGCTCGGCGAGGTGGGTGATCTCGGCCGGGCGACCGCCGTCGTAGGCGTTCGGGTCGGCCGGGGCCCAGAGCTCGTTGCGGACGACGAGTGGCTCGGCGACCGTCGACTCGGGTCGCGGAACGAGGGCCCACGGCGCGTTGCCCGGCTGGTCGGACGACATCGCGGTCTCGTCAGCCGGGCCGGCGCCGACGCCCGTGGTCGCGCGCTCGTCCTTCGTCATCGCCATCTCAGCGGTCCTCCCACGGCCCAGACCGCCAGGTCAGCACGCCCTTGCGCCAGGCGTAGGCGAGGCCGAAGAGCAGGATCCCGACGAAGATCAGCATCGAGACGAACAGCGGCCCCGGAGCGGACTCGGGGTCCCGGAAGATCAGGGCCCAGAGGTAGATGAACACGACCTCGATGTCGAACGCCACGAACAGCAGGGCGTAGATGTAGAACGGCAGGCCGAAGCGGCCGTGCGTGTCGCCGTAGGTGTCGATGCCCGACTCGTAGGGCAGGCCCTTGTGGATGTCGCCCCGGGTCCGATGGCTGACGAGCCACGCCGCGCCGAACGTCAGGAACGCGAACGACCCGGCGGCGAAGGCGAAGCCGATGATGTACCAGATCCCGGTCAAGCGATCCTCGCTCCGAGCGCGCCGGGGTACCGGCTCGCTCGATCTGGACGTTCCGTCCCGGGCAGGGACGCTAGAGACTTTCGCGACCAACCGCCCGAAGGCGGCCGTCGCCCGTGGTCATTCTACCGATTCGGATCGGGCGGAGCCCCGAGCCGGTTCGAGGCCCCGCAAGGGTTGACCGGTGTCGAGGCCGCGGCCGAAGGCGAGGACCGCGAATGCCCCGGTCGCGCGCGGGTCGAGCATCCGGGCCACCGCGGAGCGGGCCTCGAGATAGGACGCCAGCGTCGTGTCGGAGCGGGACTGGAGCCCGACCAGCAGCTCGCCGAGGCCGAGATCGGCGAGGAGCCGGGCCTGCGTCGTCCGGCCGAGGAGCTGGAGCCCGTTCGCGGCGGCGGCGCGCTCGACCGCGGTGAGGTCGACGTGGGCGGTGAGGTCCTGGCGTCCGACGGCCACGAGTGGATCGGTGTGGACGCGATGGCGGTGGTAGGCCCGAAGCGTCGAGCCGCGGCCCGCCGCGTACAGCTCGGTGGCCGGCGCGCCGTAGTCGATCACCAGGACGAGGCCGCGCTCGAGCGGCGCGGCGGCCACCCGGAGCCAATCGTCGAGCGCGAGACAGACCTCGGCGGCCTGCCCGGGCGCGAGGCGGATCCCCTCGGCCCGGAGGCGGGCGGCGAGGGCCGGCGTGGACGGGGCGCCGAGGCTGGTGGTGAGCGCGTTCCGGGAGTCGAGGTCGACGAACCGCTCGAGCAGCGGCCCGCGGGGATCGTCGGGGCTCGCGCCCTCGACCCGATGGACCGGCAGGGCGTCGACGAGCTCGTTGGCGAGAATCGCGCCGGGGCTCGGCGTGTGGTCGGCAGCCTCGAGCAGGTGACCGAGGCCGGCCGCCGCGAGGCGCTCCCGGAGGCGCCTCGCGAGCCCGGGTGAGATGTCGACCGGCTGATAGCGAATCGCGCCGGCGAGCGGCGACGCCGAGCGTCGCAGCCCATCGAGGATCCCGAGGGCGAGCCCCCCGGCCCCGGCACCGTGCTCGCGCACGACGAACCGCGTCGGGCGCCCGACCGCCGCCCACGCGTCCACGAGCAGCCGGGCGATCGCCCAGCCGAAGATCGGATGGCCTTCGGGCGCGGTCAGGAAGTCGCCGCCGCGGCCCGGCCCGCGATCCGCGTCGTCAGCGGCCTCGGCTGCGTAATAGCCGGCCTCCGGGTCATAGAGCGCCAGCTCCATGAACCGGGCGAACGTCAGCGGCCCGGCGTCACGGATCTCGGCCACGATCCGGGCGAGCAGGCCGGCGTCGCTCTCGGGCAATGGCGCGTCGAGGTCGAGCCCCGGCACGCGCCGAAGCCCGACCTCGACCTCGTCGGTCATCGGCGCCGCCCGGTCATCGGCGCCGTCCGATCACGAGCCGGATCCCCGGTCCGACGAGGCTGTGGCCGCCGAGGAGGATCGGGATCGGGGCGTCGACGGCGGCCTGCGTGACGGCCCGCAGCCATGGATCCGCGATGCGGTCGGGGTGCAGCAAATCGGACGCGAATCGATCCTCCGCCGCGGGCCATTCCGATTCGTCGGCCCCGAGCCGGTGGGCGAGCAGGACCCGCGTGTCGACGATCGCCCCGTCGCCCAGCTCTCCGAGGATCGCACCGAACGCCGCCGGACCCCGATCGTCGAGCGCCAATCCAAGGATCGAGCGCGGCGGCCGGCGCAGCTCGTCGGCCCGATCCCCGACCGCGGCTCGTGACGCCGCCCGCAGCCCGCGCTCCTCGACCAGGGCCCGCGTCCGCGAGGCCGTCGATCGCTCGAGCCAGCGCAGGGTCGTGGCGCTCGTGCGGCCCGCCACCACGAGCTC
>JBKPRF010000160.1:0-9039 GCA_046734475.1 Chloroflexota bacterium | reverse complement strand
GCTCGGAGAGGCTGATCCGCGGCTTGCCTGTCGCCGGCTTCGACGCCTTGACGATCGCGGAGACCATCCCATCGGACACGCCGTGTGTCGGCGTGATCGTGATCTCGCTCAGGCCGACGGCTTCGAGGCCGGCCTGGAACTCGGAGAGCGAGAGCGCGCCGGCGATGCAGCCGGCGAACGAGCCGCGCTCCGCGCGCTCCTCGGCGGTCAGACGATCCTCGGCCACGATGTCGGTGACGCCCATCCGGCCGCCAGGCTTGAGGACGCGGGCGATCTCGCGGAAGACGGCCGGTTTGTCGGCCGCCAGGTTGATCACGCAGTTGCTGATGACGACGTCGACCGAGTCCGCGGGCAGCGGAATCGCCTCGATGTGGCCCTTCAGGAACTCGACATTGGCTGCACCCGCCTCGGCGGCGTTGTGCTGCGCCAGGGCCAGCATCTCGTCGGTCATATCGAGGCCGATCGCGCGACCAGTCGGCCCGACGCGCCGAGCCGACAGGAGCACGTCGATCCCGCCACCGGACCCGAGGTCGAGGACCCGCTCGCCTTCATGCAGGTCGGCGACGGCGATCGGGTTGCCGCAGCCGAGTGACGCGAGCAGCGCGGCGTCCGGGAGCTCGGACCGCTCGAGGGCCGAGTAGAGCTCGGGTCCGATGCCAGTCCCGGGGGAGCAACAGCTCGCTCCGGCGCTGGCCCGGGCCGCCGCGCCGGCGTAGTGCGCCTGGACTTCGTCGTGGATCGCCTCGAGCGTCATCGGTTCAGGCCTCCGCTGCAGACCATATTGATACACGTCGATATTGGTAGCCGTCAATATCCAAGGAGCCGCGCGGGTCGGGCTTCAGTGCCGAATGGGGTACCTGGACGAGGACGCATCGGTCAGTCGACGGATGTCGGCGCCGACTGCGAGCGCGAGTCTGGCTGCTGAGGCGGGGATGTCGCCGCCACAGCGGAGGCTCGTTCGATGTTCCACCTGACCCGAGCGGCGCGCGGCGCCGCCATCGCCCTGGCGCTGGGGTTTGTCGTCGCGGCGCCGGCCGCCGCGGCCCAGCCGACGCGAAACATGCGGCCGCTGCACGGGGGATTCGTGTATCCCGCCGGCCAGGCCTGCGCCTTCGATGTCGCGGGCGAACCGAACGCCAAGCCGACGGCTGAGGCAGCCTTCCAGTCCGGCGGCTTCGTCGTCGAGACGGACTTCAGCGACGGCCTGGTGACCTACTCGGTCCGCGCCAGGGGTGCGTACGTGAACGTCGAGACCGGCGCTCGATTCGAGACCCTCGATTCGTACATGGAGCGGGACCGGTACGACGCCGACGCCGGCCTCATCGTCGGCGGTACGACCGGTCAGACCACGTTCTACTTCCTCCCGGGCGACAACGGGCCGTTCGGGGTGGTGGGCAGCAACGGCGCGCTCTACCACATCGACGGCACGGTCTCCTACACGATCGACGCGAACACCTTCGCGACGTACGCGTTCAGCTACTCGGGATCGATCACGGACGTCTGCGCCGCGCTCTCGTAGTCGCGACCATCGGGCGGCGCCTGGTCGCAGCGCCGCCCGTCTCGTACCGCCCGCGTCTCGCGCCGAAGGATCTGGAAGCCGCGATGAGGGGCTAGTCGCCGTCCTCGTCCGACTTGGCGGCCGCGCAGGACTCCGGCGTGACGCTCGACCAGTCGATCGTCGCCAGGGTCACGTCCTTCATGTGGGCAACGCACGAGACGAACGCGCCGTGGTTCGCGAAGCCGGCGGGCGTTGCCATCCGAGCCGCGGTCGAGACGAGCGCGCCGTGACCGTTGCCTGAGGCGTCCTCGTCCGGTGTCTCGGCATCGGGGGCTTCGCTCGAGCCTGGCTTGCCGGGGTTGGCGCTGCTGTGGGGATTGCCGTGGTCGGCGCTGTGGCCGTGGCCGTTGCCCGGGTTGGCCGGCGGCCCGGCGGCGAGGGCGACGCCGACCGTGAGCACGAGGGTCGTGAGCGCGATCGCCAGCGAGCGAGCGCCACGCACACCGGCGATTCGCCGAGCGAGATCAGGCAGCACTGGCATCCGTTCGTGGTCCTCCAATCCCGAACAACGAGCGACCGGCTCGGATGTTAGGCCTTCAGTCCGGCCGAGAACAGCTCCCACTCGCCCGGCACGCCGCGGAGGCTGACCGAGCCCATCGGCTCGAACTCGAGGTCGGCCCCGGTCGCGAGATCGCGGACCGTCCGGGTCACGACGACCTGGCTCGCGCCCGCGAGCGGCAGCAGGCGTGACGCGATGTGCACGCCCATCCCGCCGAGGTCGTTGCCGCGCCGCACGACCTCGCCACTGTGGATCCCGGCCCGGATCGGGATCTCGAGCCGCTCGAGGGCTTTCGCGAGCGAGAACGCGCAGCGGAGCGCCCGGGTCGGCGTGTCGAAGCTGGCCATGATCCCGTCGCCGGTGCTCTTCACGATCTGGCCGCGCCAGCGGCCGACCTCCGCCGCGCAGAGCTCGTCGTGGCGGTTCAGGAGCTCGCGCCACTGCCGGTCGCCGAGGGCAGCGGCACGGACCGTCGAGCCGACGATGTCGGTGAAGAGGATCGTGGCGAGCACCCGGTCGGCGTCCTGCGCGGCCCGCAGGGACTGGAGCTGGTCCTCCGTCCAGCGGAAGTCGCTGTACTCGGCGGGCCGCGCCGGCTCCGCTTCGCGCTCGTAGGTCAGCAGCACGACCCCGGACGGGAACGTTCGCGAGCTTCGGAGCCGCAGGTAGCGCGTCTCGATGCCCTCCCGGAAGAGGCGCTTGCCGCTGCCGAGGATGACCGGGAACACGAGGATCCTGTACTCGTCCACGAAGTCGTTCGCGAGGAGGCCGTCCACGAGGTCGGCGCTGCCGTAGACGAGCAGGTCGCCGCCGGGTTGCGAGCGCAGCCGCCGGACCTCGTCGCCGAGGTCGCCCCGGAGCACGATCGTGTTCGCCCAGTCGGGCGACTCGAGCGTCTTCGAGAGCACGTACTTCGGCAGGTCCGTGATCCGCGCACGGAGGCCATCGACGTCCGGGCCGGTCGGCCAGAAGGCGGCCCAGATCTGGTACGTCGTCCGGCCGAACAGGAACCCGTCGGCATCGAACGACTGCGACCGGTTGTACGCCTGGAGCTCGTCATCGGGGACTCGGAGAGCCCAGCCATTGCGGCCGTCGCGGTGCTCCTCGAAGCCGGGCGCCTCGATGATCCCGTCGAGCGTCAGGAAGTCGGTGACGACGATGCGCATCGGGCGCCGACGATACGTCCTTCCGGGGATCGGGGTAGGGTCGACCGATGACCGACACGGCAGCGCCAACCACAGATGGGCTGACCATCGACCAGTTCCGCGAGGCCGGCGGGACCGAGGACTGGCCGGTCCTCGGCGACGGCGCCCTGGCCTTCTTCCGGAGCGATTCGCTCGCCGCGAGCGCCCGGTTCGTCCTGGCCATCGGCGAGCTCCCCGGCATCGATCGCCACCCGCCCGACATCGACATCCGGCCCGACGGCGTCACGGTCCGGGTCGGCACGTTCGTGGCGGACTGGGGCGGGATGACGCAGCGCGACGTCGAGAACGCCCGCCGGATCTCGGCTCTCGCCCGCGAGCACGGCCTCGTATCCGATCCGACGGTCCCCGAGTCGATCGGCCCGATCGTCATCGGCGCCGTCGACATCGCGAAGGTCAGGCCGTTCTGGGCGGCGCTGATGGGCTACGTCCCGCGGGCCGATACGCCCGACGAGGACCTCGTCGACCCGCGCGGCCGCGGTCCCGGAATCTGGTTCGAGCAGATCGACGAGGCCGGCCGGGAGCGGAACCGGATGCACATCTCGTGCTGGGTCCCCGGAGACCAGGCGCGGGCCCGGCTCGATGCCGCCCTGGCAGCCGGCGGTCGGGTGATCTTCGACAAAGGCGCGCCGGCGTGGTGGACCCTGGTCGACCCCGAGGGCAACGAGGGCGACATCTCCACGACCCTGAATCGAGACTGACGCCGACAGCCCCTCGCGCTACTTCACGACCTCGATGGCATCGAGGTCCACGCGCGGCCGGCCGATCGTGCCGACGACCTTGATGGTGATCCGGTGCGTGCCGGCGCTCGCCCACGTCTGCGAGAACGCCACCCAGCGGAACGTCGACGAGGCGGCGTAGCAGTCGACGGTGGTGATGAGCACGCCGTCGAGGTAGATCTTCGCCTGGCCTCGGCTCGCGGCTCGGGTCGTCACGAACGCCACCGACCGCCCGGTGAACGTGTACGTCGCGTAGGCGCCGGCCGCCGTGGCGTACTTGACCGAGCCGCCCGAGTAGGACGTGTACGACGAGGTCGTCCAGGTGCCGTGGTAGCCGATCGCGGTGCTCGTGTTCTGGACGAGCGCCGGGCTCAATGTCGGGCCCGCAAGCCAGCCGCCGACGTTGCCGGCCGCGTCGTGGGCCCGGACCTCGAAGCGGTACGTGTGGCCGGAGCTGCCGCCGACGTTCAGGGTCGCGACGGTCAGGCCCGTCGCGATGGTCGCGAACGCGCCGCCGTCGCTGCTCCGGGCGACGTCGTAGGTCGCCACGCCGGACCCGCCCGTGTCGGCGCCAGTCCAGGTGAGCCGGAGAGCGAGGGTCGCGCCGCTGATCTGGATGCTCGAACGCAGGCTCGCGGCCGGGGCGGTGACCGTCGGCGCGGTTCGGTCGACCGTCACGGTCGCCGCGGTCACGTCCGAGGCCGGCCCGGGGTTCGCGGCGGTGTCCGTCACCGACCCGGCCTTCAGGGCCAGGATGACCGTGCCGCTCGAGCAGCCCGTGACGTTCACGGTGTAGCTGCTGCCTGAGCCCGACGGCGCACCGACGATGCAACCGGTCGCCGTGCCGGTGCGGCTGAAGTCGGCGGCCATGAGGCCGGTGACCGACTGGCTGAACGAGACGCCGTAGCCGAGCGTGGTCGCCGCCGTCGGGCTGGCCGGTGCGGTGAGCGTCGCGGTCGGGGCGCTCCGGTCGATCGTGACGGTCGAGGCGGTCGACGACGACATCGGCCCGACGTTCGAGCTGCCGTCGCTGACCGTGTTCGCGTTGAGCGTCAGGGTCAGCGTCCCGTCGGAACAGCCGGTGACCGCGACCGTGTAGCTGGCGCCCGAGCCGGACGGCGCGCCCACGCTGCAGCCCGTCGCCGTGCCGGTCCGGCCGAAGTCGCCGGCCGCGAGCCCCGTGACCGCCTCGGAGAAGGTGAGGCCGTAGCTGATCGTGGTCGCGTTGGTCGGGCTCGGTGTCGTCGGCGCGAAGCTCGCCACCGCCGGTGGCGTCGTGTCGCCGCCACCGCCGCCACCGCCGCAGCCCGGGAGCTGGGCGGCGGCAACGCGAGTCCGCCATGGCGCGTTGCCGGTCACGGCGAGGTACTCGTTCGTGTACCAGAAGGTGCAGTCGTCGGTCGGGTCGACGGCCAGCATCGAGTAGTCGCCCCAGCGGGCGACGCTCGTCGTCTGCGTCCCGGAGCCGGCGATGATCGTGGCCTCCGCCACGCCGAGCGTGCCGAGCGGGTCACCCGCGAGGCGGGCCGCGAACCGGATCGATGGGTAGATCGAGGAGCTCGAGACCGAGTAGCCGATCGCGATGTCGCCGGCGCCGTCCATCGCGGCGCTGCCGAGCCAGCGACTGGTCGAATCCGGCGAGTACGTGCCCTGCTGCCGGATCGCCCAGCCGCTGCCGCTGTTCCGGACCTCGAACCACCGGATCCCGGCGCGGTCGGCCCCGTTCGTGTCGACGGTCTGGGTCGTGACGAGCGTCTGGTAGGCGCCGAAGTTGCGGTATTGGAGCCGGTACATGATCCGGTCCGAGAGGGCGTCCAGGCCCTGCGTCTTGTTGCCGCTGAACGGCGGCTGGGGGATGCAGTTGCGGCTGTAGCCGCACATGTTGGTGTCCATGGCGGCGGTCGCGAGGGAGACGTTGTGGGTGAACGTCGAGTTCGCCGGTGTCGTCCAGTCGACGTGGAAGCTCCACAGGTCGAGCTGGTCCTGGGGATAGCCGTTGGCGTTGTCGTCGGCCTCGGCGAAGGTGTTCGGGGCACCGTTCGGTGGAGCCGGGCCATCGAGATCGGATGGCAGCATGCCGCCGAGGTTGGGATCGACCCCGAACAGGTCGAAATAGACCATCCTGGCGGCCTGGCCCTGGAGCATCTTTGCCCGTTCGAATGCGACCGCGCCGGCGCCACCCCAGCTGCCGGCCGGGATGTTGAACTGGTTGATCGACATGTAGTACGCGTCGGACCACACGCCGAGGTGCGGGTAGTCGTCGAGCTTGGTGTCGCTGATCTTGAACTCGTAGCGGTACCAGCTCCCGGTCGGGTCGCCCGTGGTCGAGACCGCCACGCACTCGTAGAACGGGCCGGCGCTGCTCGATGGTGGGTTGTAGTTCGGGAGCGCGAACTGGCTCATGACCCAGCGATCGGCGAGGTGGTCGTACTGGGCGATCGGGTCGCCGTTGTTGGTCGATTCGCACGGGCCGCCGAAGCCCGACCACAGGGTGTTGCCGGCCGCCGGGCCGTAGAGCAGCGTTCCGGCCCGGTCGTAGATCGCGAACGACAGGTTGACCCACTGGACGTAGTTGTTCGGGCCGATGTCGCCATTCGTGTCGGGTGGCGCCACCGAGTTGATGTTCGAGACGCCGTCGAAGCTCGCCACGATCGATGCGGCGCTGCCCGCCACCGGCGCGGTCTGGGCCACGGGGTCGAGGCGCGGCTCGGGCTGCCGGCCTTCCTCGCGGCCCGGCAATGGCCTCTCCTCCTCGGCGTCGGCGTCCTCGTCGCCGGCCTCGGGCGGCTCGGCCCTGATGGAGCGGAGGGGCTTCGAGGTGTCGTGGCGCCCGGTGGTCGTGATGACGGGCCGGCCAGGCTCGCCGACGGGAACGGCAGGTTCGCTGTCCTGGGTTTGCGCCTGACCAGCGGTCGACGAGCCGCCCGCCGGAGCGAGCGGGCCACCACGGCCGGCGCTCGGTGGCGCAGGGTTGTTCAGGGCGAACGCCGCGACGAGCGCGACCACGGCCACGACGGCGGCGGGGACGGCGACGCGGCGCGGCATCTGGCCGAAGGGTAGTCCCGCCGCCCGCCCGCCTTCTACGTGACTTGTGACCTAATCGCAGGGCAGCAGGCCGGCCAGATCCTTCGCCTCGAGGACCCGCAGCGCCGCGTCGTCGACGCGGGCCTTGAACGCCGCATTCGATGTCGTCCGTGCGAGAACGGCCTTGGCCATGGTGATCGTCGTCGACAGTGGCGTGAGCACGATGAGGTCGCCGCCGGCCTCGAGGAACCGGATCGCACGCGTCGCCGGCGTGAGGGACGCCACCGCGGTCGCAGTCAGGCTGTCCGACATGATCACGCCCTCGAAGCCGAGGTCGCCGCGCAGGAGGTCGCGCATGATCTTCGATGAGAACGCGGCGAGATGGTCGGGATCGATCTTCGTGTAGGTCGCCAGCGAGACCATCACGAACGGCGTGTCGGCGTCGATCGCCGCCGAGAACGGCGTGAGATAGGGGTCGTCGATCGTCGTCTGGGTGTCGACGACCTCGGCCACGTTATCGGTGTTGCCAACGACCCGGCCGAGGCCCGGGAAGTGCTTGGCGGTCGTCGAGATGCCGGCCTCCTCCATCCCCGAGATGAAGGCCGTGACGTGGTCGGCGACCGTCTCCGGATCGTGCCCGTATTCACGATCGAGCTGGCCGATCGGGGCGTTGGTCGCATCGCCGCCTGGCGGCACGACGTCGGAGACTGGCGCGAAGTTCGTGTTGACACCGGCGGCGACGAGCTGGCCGCCCCAGACCCCCGCCGCGGCCTCCAGCGCCTCGGTCGACAGCTGACCCTGGTCGACAGCCGACGGGATGACATCGAAGCCCGGCCCCGAGAGGCCCTGGATCTGGCCGCCCTCCTGGTTCGCCGAGATCAGGAAGCCGACGCTCGCCGTCGCCGCCGGCGTGCCGAGGGCCTGGACCGCGTCCGAGACCTTCCGGATGGCTGCGACGCCGCTGGTGGACCGGCCGTACCAGATGCTGCCGATGTGCCAGCTCGCGACGGCGGTCTTGAAGTCGCTCGTGACGACGTCGTTCGGCAGCTTGACCATGAACAGCTGGCCGACCCGCTGGGCCTCGGTCATCTCCTCGAGCGTGGCCTGGGCGCAATCCGGCGGCTCGGTCGGGAGGTCGCTGGCGCCCGGCTCGGGAAGGGCCGAGGCCGTTGCCGCTCCCGATGCGCCGGGCGCGCTTGACGGCAGTCCCCCGGAAGGCTCGCCCGAGGGCGTTGTCGCGCTGCAGCCGAGCACGAGCAGAGTGATGACGATGAGCACGAGGTGCGGCCCGGAGTGGCGCCTGGTCATCGCACCTCGCATCGCGGCATCAGACGACGATCGTCGCCGGGTGTGATGCGAGGGTACGGCTAGTCGCGGGCCGGAGCGCGCTCGAGGCTCGCGACCACCAGCCGATCCACGACCTCGGCGACGCCCGGAACCCCTTCGACGACGGCCAGCACGGCGTCCTCGTCGTCGAGATCGTCGACCGAGCCGGCGATCGTGACGCGAGCGCCGTCCGTGTCGATCGAGAGGCGATCGACCAGCGCCGTCGTGCGGGCATCGGCCCGGAGGGCCTCCTCCACCCTCGCCGTTCGCTCGTCCCGCTCCGGGACGGGCTCGGCATGGTGGTCGGCGTCGAACGGCTCGTCATCGGCGGTCGTGCCGAAGCCGGCCGCGACCTCCGGCTCGCCGTCGTCACCGGGCCGCACCGGCGGGTCGGTCGGCGGGATCCACGTCAGCCCTTCCTCGGCGGCCACCGTGGGATCGTCGGTCTCGCCGACGCGGGTTTCCAGCTCGCTCATCTCGTCGAGGCTTTCGAGCTCGTCGGCGCCAGGCATCGATTCGGGGCGATCGCTGCGTTCGGTCATGGCCCAAGCCTCGCGCGCGCTCTGGGATGGACGGACCCACAGGTGGGGCCAGGTCCTTGCGACGACCTTGCGAACGGGGCCCGCGAACGGCGGCTCGCCGGGGCCACAGGCTTTACGTTTACGTAAAGGTTAGCTAGAATAGGCGGCAATGACCACCGATGTCCCGACC
>JBKPRF010000159.1:0-4965 GCA_046734475.1 Chloroflexota bacterium | reverse complement strand
GGTTCGGGGAGTCGAACGCCGCGGCGAGGGGCCGCGCCAGCATCGGCCGGAGGCTCGCCGGCGCGTTCGGCAGCGCGGGCTCGAGCCGCAGCGAGAGCTGATCGCGCATCGCCGGGCGATGGTAGTCGCTAGACTCCGCGGGTCGCCGCCCGCGATCCGGGACCACGACCGTCCCACCGGGCACGCTCGAGGGGAACTCCACTTGCCGACCGCCAGTCGCCGCGCGCCACGACCAGAGGACCTGTACCGGATCGCCGTCCCGTTCGACGCCCGACTCTCGCCGGACGGGCGGCGGATCACGTTCACGGTGCAGCGGGTCGGTCCCTCGTACGATGCCTATCGCACATCGATCTGGACCGCGGAGGTCGACGACGCCGTCGGCGGGCCGCGGCGACTCACGTGGGGCGGTCGCCGCGACTGGCAGGCGCGCTTCTCCGCGGACGGCCGGACGTTGGCGTTCGCCTCGGACCGGCGGGCCCAAGTCGAGGAGGAGCCGGCGGCCGGCCCGGATCGCGAGGATGTCGTCCAGGTCCACGTCATGCCGATGGACGGCCCCGGCGAGGCACGCCGCCTGACGGACCTCCCGCGGGGGACCGAGGGCTACCAGTTCTCACCCGACGGCCGCTGGCTGGCGATCCGCTCGGCGTCCACGGACGCGGATCGCGCGAAGGACGCTCAACGGCGCCGCAAGCTGCCGGCGTCCAAGCCGGGCGAGCCGCCCGCGAGCGACTACCGCTACTTCGACCGGCTCGGCTACATGGACAACTCGGAGGGCTTCATCGCCCACCGGACGGGCCACCTCTGGGTCGTCGACGTCGCCACCGGGGACGCCCGGCGCCTGACCGACCTGCCGGCCGGGGTCAACGCGATCGCCTGGTCGCCCGACAGCACCCGAATCGCGGTCGCGACCGGCGCTCGCCGGTTCCATGATCTGTACAGCCTCTCGCGCATCCTCGTCGTCGACGTCAAGTCGGGCCGCCGGACCGAGGTCGCCGCGCACCCGAAGGGCGTGTTCGGCTCGCCGGCGTGGCTCCCCGACGGCAGGACCGTGGCGGTCATCGGCGGTCTCGCCCCCGAGGCCTACTTCAAGGGCGAGATCCTCCTGTTCCCGGCCGACGGCTCGGACCCCCGGGGCGGCCGCAGTCTCACGGCCGGCCATGAGGTCATGCCCGCCTCGACGATGAACAGCGACATCACGCTCGGCGAGGCGGCGCGGCTCCTTCCGACGCCGGACGGTCGGTGGCTCCTCTTCCTCGCCCCGCATCGGGGCTCGAACGAGCTGTGGCGCGTCGGCGTGGAGGATGGCCGCCTCGAGCGCCTCACCGACGATCGCCACTACCTGTCCGGATTCGACGCGGTCACGCTGCCGGACGGTCGGCTGCGCGTCGTCGCGATACGTTCGACGCCGACCACGTTCCCCGAGGTCGTCGTCGGCGAGCTGCCGCGGCAGGCATCGGCCGGAAACGCGAAACCCATCGCGCTCCGGACCGTCACGCGCCTGAACGACGCGCTCCTCGGCGAGGTCGAGCTGCAGGACGCGATCGAGCGCTGGGTCGAGGTGGACGGCCGGCAGGTCCAGGGCTGGCTCGTGCCTGCCGGCAAGGGTCGCCAGCCCGCGGTCCTCGAGATCCATGGCGGGCCGCACACGCTGTACGGCTGGGGCCCGTTCCTCGAGTTCCAGGTCCTCGCCGCCGGCGGGATGTCCGTCATCTACTCGAACCCGCGCGGCTCCGAGGGCTACGGCCTCGAGTTCAACATGGCCAACCGCGGCGACTGGGGCCCGGGCCCGATGCGCGACGTCCTGGCCGTCGTCGATGCCTTCATCGCCGATCGGCGAGTCGACCCGGACCGCCTCGGCGTCACCGGCGGCTCGTACGGCGGCTACCTCACGAACTGGATCATCGGCCACGTCGACCGGTTCAAGGCGGCCCTGACCGCGCGCTCCGTGGCCGACATGGCGATGCTCATGCTCACCGGCGACCTGTCGGGCACCGACTGGCCGTCGTGGGAGTTCGGGAGCTACCCGGCCGAGGATCCCGAGCTGTGGCGCCGGATCTCGCCGATCACCTATGCCGCGAACATCCGCACACCGCTCCTCATCCAGCACAGCGAGCGCGACCTGCGAACCACCGTCGGCCAGGCGGAGGCGCTGTTCGCCACGCTCCGCCGGCTCCGCCGGCCGGTCCGCCTCATGCGGGTCCCCGACGAGACCCACGAGCTGACGCGCTCGGGCACGCCGTACCGCCGCGTCGAGAACCTCGTCCAGGTCCGCGACTGGTTCCGACACTTCCTGGTCGCGGGCAAGCGCGGGTTGCCGACGCTGCCGAAGACGAAGCACGGCCGCTAGCTCGGACCCGCTCGGGGCGGGGTGTATCCTCGCCGTCCCATGGCCGTCCAGAGCCGCGACACCCTGTCCCGCGAGCGCGCGGGTGAGCTCGTTCGAGCGTGGGCCGGGGGCCGGCCGGGGGCGCTCGGCACCGTGCTCGGGCGGGTGACGGCGGTCGACCAGGTCGGGATCGAGCTGCGGGTCGAGACCCTCAAGCGCCGCTCGATCAAGCGAGCCTCGAAGCTGTGGGCCCTCGACCTCGCGATCCGGATGATGGACCTGACCACGCTCGAGGGGAAGGACACGCCGGGCAAGATCCGGGCACTCGCCGCGAAGGCCGTCCATCCCCAGCCCGGCGATCCCTCGATCCCATCGGTCGCCGCGCTGTGCGTCTACCCGGCGATGATCGAGGACGCGAAGGAGGCCCTGCGCGGCTCGTCGGTCAAGGTCGCGAGCGTGGCCACCGCGTTCCCATCGGGCCAGTCCTTCCGGGACATCAAGGTCGCCGAGGTCCGGGCCGCGGTCGCCGCGGGCGCCGACGAGATCGACATGGTCATCGATCGCGGCGCGTTCCTGTCGGGCGAGTACGGGACGGTCTTCGACGAGATCGTCGAGGTCAAGGAGGCCTGCGGCGAGACGCATCTGAAGGTCATCCTCGAGACCGGGGAGCTCGAGACGTTCGACAACGTCCGCCGCGCCTCGATCCTGGCGATGGCCGCCGGCGCCGACTTCATCAAGACCTCGACCGGCAAGGTCACGCCGGCGGCGACGCTGCCGGTCACGCTCGTGATGCTCGAGGCGATCCGCGACTTCGAGAAGGCGACCGGCCGGGCCGTCGGGATGAAGCCCGCGGGCGGGATCCGGACCGCGAAGGAGTCGATCCAGTACCTCGTCGTGCTCTACGAGACCCTCGGGCCGCGCTGGATGACGCCCGATCGGTTCCGGTTCGGGGCGTCGAGCCTGCTCAACGATGTCCTCATGCAGATCGAGAAGGAGCGCACGGGCGCCTACCAGGGGCCCGACCACTTCACGATCGACTGACGCCCCGGCGGGCGTCGCTACGCCGGCGCGCCGAGCACGAGGGCGGCATTGAGGCCGCCGAACCCGAACGACGTCGACAGCACCCGCCGGTAGGTGCCGGGCAGCCCGGCCCGCAGCACGTTCGGCAGGAGCGCCTCGACGGCGGGGTCGACGACCTCGAGGTTCACGCTCGGCGGGGCCCAGCCGTCGCGGATCGTCAGGGCCGCGATGGCCGCCTCGATCGCCCCCGACGCCCCCAGGGGATGGCCGTAGAGCGCCTTCGTCCCGCTGACCGGCACGGTCGCGGCGCGCTCGCCGAGCGCGAGCCGCAGCGCCCGCGCCTCCGCGAGATCGCCGAGCGGTGTGGAGGAGGCATGGGCGTTGACGTAGTCGACCTCGGTCGGGTCCACCGCGCCCTCTTCGAGCGCGATCGTGGCCGCCCGAGCCGCCTCGAGGCCGTCGGGCCGGGGCTGGACCATGTGGTGGGCGTCCGACGTGGCGCCGTAGCCGAGGAGCTCCGCGTACGGCTCGGCGCCACGGCGGCTCGCGACGTCGCCGGCCTCCAGCACGAGGAGTGCCGCGCCCTCGCCCATGACGAACCCGTCGCGGGCCGCGTCGAACGGCCGGGCCGCGCGCTCCGGCGCATCGTTCGAGCCCGACGACAGGGCCCGGATGATGTCGAACGCGCCGAAGCCGAGCGGGCTGAGCGGGACCTCGACCCCACCGGCGACGGCGACGTCGATCGAGCCGTCCCGGATCGCGGCCGCAGCCTCGCCGATTGCCACGGTCCCGGAGGCGCACGAGTTGGCGGTCGACAGGATCGGGCCGCGCAGATCGAGGGCGATGCCGATGTTCGCCGGCGCGGCGCCGCCGAAGACCGCGAGGGCGAGATTCGGCGCGACCCGGCGGATGCCGCCGTCGAGGAACCGGGTGTGCTGCTCCTCGGCGTAGGCGATGCCGCCGAGGGCGCTGCCGAGGTAGACGCCGATGCGCTCCCGGGCCGCACCGTCGGGCCCGCCCGGCGTCAGGCGAGCGTCGTCGAGTGCCAGCCGGCCGCACACCAGCCCGAGCTGGCTGAACCGGTCGAGCTGGCGCGCGGTCTTCGGGTCGAGGTGCTCGAGCGGGTCGAAGTCATCGATCTGGGCCGCCACCTGCGACCGGAACGGCGTCGCGTCGAAGCGATCGATCCGCCGGACGGGCGACCGCCCGCGCCGCACCCCCGCCCAGAAGCCATCGCGGCCCGTCCCGACCGGGGTGACGGCACCGATGCCCGTGATCCAGACGCGGCGCCGGTCGGTCACACCAGGGGATTCGTCTGGCCGGCGTTGCCGGATCGTGCCTGCGCCTCGGCGATCGCCTTGAAGGTCGCGAGCGTCCGCCCGGCGATGGGCCGGACGAAGGCGCGATCGATGAACGTCGCCCAGGGCCCGATCCGGGGCGCGAAGACATGCTCTATCGTGACCCGGCAGCCCTCCGCCGCGGGCTCGATGTGCCAGGTGACGTCCATCCCGGCCGTGGCGCCGCCGCGGTGGCGGAAGCGGAGCTCGAGCGTGCCTGGATCATTCCACGCCTCGGATCGCCAGGCGACCGGGAGGCCGAGGCCCAGCACGGGGATGAGC
>JBKPRF010000158.1:0-4546 GCA_046734475.1 Chloroflexota bacterium | reverse complement strand
GCCTTCACCAGGTGGAAGTCCGGCGTCGGCATCAGCAGATCGCCGGCACCCGGATCGCTCATGGCCCGGCGGACGAGGTCGTGCGCCTCCTCGCCGTATGGCAGGCGGTGCTGCGGCTTGGTTGACCGTGTCTTCCGCTCGGTGTCGTGGCGCGTCCACTCGTGGAGCGAGACGATCCCCTTCCAGGGCGCCTCGACCAGCTGCTCCCCGAGCTCGATGGCCTTCGCCAGGACGACCTCTTCCTCCGCGGTCAGCAGCGCGACCTTGCCGATCTCCTTCAGGTACATCCGGACCGGGTCGTCGATCCCGATCATGTCGGCCGAGAGCGCCTCGAGCTCGGCGGCGGACGGCTCCTCGAGCTCGTCCGGGTCGAGCTTGGCCGGGGCGTCAGCGGGTAGGCGGGCCTCGCGGGCCTCGGCGTCCTCGCCGACGACCTCGACCGAGACGTCGTCCTCGTCCTCGAGGTCGGGGGCGGCCGCCTCGGGCTCGTCCTCGAGCTCCTCTTCGTCCTCGACGTCCTCCTCCAGGGCCGCGCGAGACGGCCGGAAGCCGGCGAGCTTCGCCTCCTCGAGATCGGCCTTCGCCCGGCGGGGCCGGGTCAGGACGGCTTCGACGAGCTGCTGGTCAAGCGGATCGATGGGCATGGTGGCGGGTTACCTCCTGGCGGTGATGAGACGGGTCTGGTCGCGCCGCAGATGCAGCGATTTGCGTTGGTCGTTGATGGCCTGGCTCTCGAGCACGAGCCTGGTGAGCGATTCCCGCCCTGCCGTGTCGCCCTCTCGGGCGGCCTGCTCGGCTTCGGTCAGGGCGGATTGCAGGTATTCGGAGCGCTCGTCGAGCGCGCGCTCCTCGAGGTCGATCGTCAGTCGCTCGATCTCATACGTCAGATCGGCCTCGTCCAGATCGCGCGGGTTCGGATCGCGCCGGGCGAGGACCGCCTGGGCGAGGGCCGCGGTCTCGGGATCGAGGCCCTGGACGAGCGCGGTGAGGCTGAACGGCGGGTGGACGCCGGCGTCGTCGGGCTCGCGGGCGAGCACGACGGCCCGGAACAGCTCGCGGGCGACGGTGCTCGGGAGCTGGTCGGGCCCGATCGCGTCGACGATCCGGAGCTGGGCCTCGGGAACGAGGAGCAGCAGCCGCAGCAGCTCGGCCTCCTGCGGCAGCACGCCGCGGAGGATGTCGGCCACCGGCAGCGCGTCGGCCGACGTGATGACCGAGGCGGCATTGATCCGACTGTCCATGACACCCCGCGCGCCGCTGGCGGTCGCGCCGCCGTTCGGGCCGGGCCCGCGGGCGATCTCAGCCAGGCCGCTCGCGCCGCCGACCCGCTGGCCGCGGAGGACCTCGAGCAGGACGCGCTCCTCGACGCCCGACGCCTGGCGCACGAGCTGCAGGTAGGCGTCGCGCATGACCGGGTTCGGGACCTGGCGGATCGTCGGCATGATCGCGTCGACGAAGCGGGCCTTGCCCCCGGGCGTCTTGAGGTCATACGTCTTGCCGAACGTGTCGACGAGGTACTCGACGATGGGCTGGGCCGTCCGGACCTCCTCGCGCCAGCGATCGGGGGCGTCCCGGAGGACCTCGTCGGGATCCTTGCCGTCGGGCAGGCGAACCACGCGGACCTCGTCGAGCTCGATGCCAGACTCGGTGGCGGCCAGCTGGCCGATCAGCCCCTGGAGTGCCTGGACCCCGAACGTCCCCGCCTTCTGGCCGGCGGCGTCGACGTCGTAGGCGAGCGCGATCCGCTTCGCATACCGGGTGATGAGCCCGACCTGGCCCGGCGTGAGGGCCGTCCCGAGCGAGGCGACGACGTTGTCGAAGCCGGCCTGATGGGCCATGAGCGCGTCGGTGTAGCCCTCGACGATGACCGCCTGGCCACCTTTCCGGATCGCGCTCTTGGCCTTGTCGATGAGGTACAGGGTCCGGCTCTTGTCGAAGAGCGGCGTGCCCGGCGTGTTCAGGTACTTCGGGCCGGTATCCCGACCGCCGGCGCCTTCCGCGCCCAGGATCCGACCGCCCATCCCGACGGCCGCACCGTTCTGATCGCGAATCGGGAAGAGGACGCGGCCGCGGAACTTGTCGATGACCCCGATCCCCCGCGACGTGGATCGCGCGGGCGAGGCGATGCCGACCTCGATCAGCTCGTCCGGCCGGATCTGGCGCTTCTCGACCAGGCGGCGCGACATCGTGTCCCAGCCCTCGGGCGCCCAGCCGAGCTGGGCGTCCTCGATCGTCTTGTCCGTGAAGCCGCGGTCCCGGAGGTACGCCACGGCCGGTTCGCCGAGCTTCGACGCGACGAGCACCTGGTGGTAGAACGCGATCGCGGTCTCGAGGACCTCGCGAAGGCGGGCCCGGTGGAGGTCCTCGCGCTTCGTTCGCTCGTCGATCTCGACGCCGGCCTTTGCCGCCAGGGTCTTGAGCGCCTCGGGGAACGGCACGCTGTCACGCTGCATCACGAAGCTGAACACGTCACCACCCAGCCCGCAGCCGAAACACTTCCAGGAATCCCGGGTCGGCGTGACCGTGAACGACGGCGTCTTCTCGCCGTGGAACGGGCAGAGGCCCTTGTAGGTGCTGCCCGCCTTCTTCAGCTGGACCGTCTCGCCGACGACGTCGACGATGTTCAGCCGGCTCTTGACTTCGCTTGCGATCCCGCCAGCCGTGGTAGGCGCCTCCGAGTGCTTCGCCGCCCGGCGTCACTCCCGACCGCGACGTCCCGGACATGGCTGTGGGCCTGTCAAGTCTTGACAAGCCCTACGCCAGTGATTCTACTCCCGCGGATCCCCTCTTGACAAGATGGTTTGTCAATACCCGGGTGGAGTATCCCCGCCCCCACCCATTGCCTGCTGCAGCGCCGTGAACTGGTCCTGGATGGCCGTCATCCGCTGCTGCAGCTGGAGCTGGCTCGCAGCCGGTCCCGAAAGGGACCCGGGCGCCGGTGTAGTCCAGCCACAGCGACTGGACGGTCTCGTCGGTGTTGTTGAGGATCGTGAGACTCGCCGTCGCGGTGCCCTTCGTTGACCTGAACGCCGCCTCGTTGGCGCAGGCCGGGTTCGGATCCGGTGGCGGGCCCGCGGCCAGCGCGGCGGCTGCGGCGATCGAGAGGACCGCCAGGCATCCAAGCCCGGCGACGACGAGGCTGCGCCGGAGGCCCAGCGAGCGAGGGCTTACTTCCACTCGACCGTGACGACCGCGACGGGCTCCGACAGGCCCTTGAGCTCGACGCTTCGCGGCGTGGAGACCCGCTGCGATTCGCCGACCGTGCCGGCGCTCGCCACGATCTCGCTGCCGCCCGCGACGGCCGCGATCCGGGCGGCCTCGTGGACGCCCTTGCCGAGGAAGTCCGCGCCGATCCGGGTCGCGTCCGAGGCGTGCAGGCCGATCCGGACCTGGGGCGCGAAGCCCGCCGTCCGGCGGTGCTCGGCCAGCCGTCGCTGGATCGCGATGGCGGCCGCGGTCGCGAGCTCCGGCGAGTCGAACGAGACGAAGAAGCCGTCGCCGGTCGTCGAGACCTCCTCGCCCTCGTGGGCGGCGAAGACCTCGCGCAGCGCGGTGTTGTGCCACTGCAGCAGGGTGTGCCAGGCCTCGTCGCCGAGGGCCTCGACGAGGCTCGTCGAGCCGACGATGTCCGTGAACATGAACGTCTTCATGACCCGCCGCGGCGGCGCGGCCTTGCCCCGCAGCTGCCACGGCAGGAGCTCGGCGACGTCCTCGATCGTGATCGCCGCCGTCGGGCACGCGAAGGCGGCTTCGCGCAAGAGCTCCTCCTCGACGCTCTCGGGGTCGAGGACCTCGGCCTTGCCGAAGTCGCCCCTCAGCCAGTCGAACGCCGTCGGCGCGAGGGTGATGCAGTTGCCGGCGCCGACGCACTTGTGGCGATCGACATGGGCACGAACGGCCACGGCTGCCGGCGCCTCCTAGCCGGCGCCGACGGGCGCGAGGCCTCGGAACGCGACGAGCGTGGCCTCGGCTCGGCTCGTCGTCCCGAGGCGGGCGAAGAGCTGTGCCAGCTGCGTCGCGACCGCCTCCTCGGTGATCCCGATGTCGGCGGCGATCTCGCGGTTCGTCAGGCCCTCCGTCAGGTGGCGCAGCAGCCGGCGCTCCGAGGGTTCCAGGTCGGGGCCGGAAGCGGCGGTCGCCGCGGTGCCGCTCGCCGCGGCGGCGCTCTCGACGCCGTGCTCCGACGCCCCGATGACCTCGGCGAGCTCGCGACCGAGCGGGCCGCGCAGCCATCGCACCCGGACGTCCTCGTCGAGGGTCCCCTGGGCGATCCGCGCGAGGGACACCTCGAGATACGTCCGGACGAACCCCTGGACCTCCTCGGGCGCGCCGGCGAACAGCGCTCGGGCGGTCGGGATGATGATGTCGAGGTCGAGGTCCTCGTGGGCGCCGGCCTGCAGCGCCTGCAGCACGGCGTTGCCGGCTGTGACCGCCGCGGCGACGTCGCCTCGGGCGAGCGCCACGATCGAGAGCGCCGCTTCGGCCCGCGCGCCCCACGACGCGTGGCCCGGCAGCTGGGCGGCCAGGTCCCTGGCCTGCGTAGCGG
>JBKPRF010000157.1:0-7827 GCA_046734475.1 Chloroflexota bacterium | reverse complement strand
CGCCGTCGACGTCTGGGGCGAGCGCCGCCGGCGGATCCCGACCGCGGAACTGAACCGCGTCGTGCAGGAGGCTTTCTCGCGGCTCGAGCCGCCCATGGTCAAGGGCCGCCGGCCGAAGCTCTTCTACGCGACCCAGGCCGCGGTCGCGCCGCCGACCTTCGTCTTCTTCGCCCGCGACGCCGGCTCCGTGCATTTCAGCTACGAGCGATACCTGGAGAACCGGCTCCGGGACGCGTTCGGCTTCCTTGGTACGCCGATCCGGCTCGTGTTCCGCGAGCGCGCCTCGGCCGAACGGTCGCAGCGCCCGCGAGCCAGGGCCAAGTCGGGGGCGCGCGCCGGCAACGGCCGACCGAAGGCTGGCGCGGCCAGGCGGTGACGATGGACCCGGGGGATCCGCAGGCCGGCACGCGCACGCCGAGGATCGGCATCGTCGGCGCAGGCCAGTGGGGCACGACGCTCGCCACGGTCGTCGGCAAGGTCGAGCCGGTCCTGCTGCTCGCTCACTCCGATGAGACCGCCGATCTGCTCGCGAAGGACCGCCGCAACAGCCAGAAGCTGCCCGGGATCACGCTGGCCGAGACGATCACGATTTCGGCCAACCCGAGCCTCCTGGCATCGGCAACCGATCTGGTGATCGTCGCGGTCCCGTCGGCCCATGTCCGGGAGGCGATCACGAAGGTCGCGCCGCTCATCCCGGCGTCGGCCGACGTCCTCTCGGTCGTCAAGGGCCTCGAGCAGGGGACGAACCTCCGGATGACCGAGGTCCTCGCCCAGGCCGGCGGAATCGACCCCCGCCGGATCGCCGCGCTGTCCGGCCCGAATCTCGCCCTCGAGATCGCCCGGGGCCTGCCCGCCTCGGCGGTCGTCGCGTCCTCGGATCCCGCGGTGGGCGAACGGATCGTGGCGCGGCTCGGCCGCCGTGAGTTCCGGCTCTACACCAACTCGGACGTGCTCGGTGTCGAGCTCTGCGGGGCGCTCAAGAACGTCATCGCGATCGCCGCGGGCGCAGCGGACGGGCTCGGCTTCGGCGACAACGGCAAGGCCGGCCTCATGACCCGCGGCCTCGCCGAGATCATCCGGCTCGGCATCGCCGCCGGCGCCAACCCGCTGACGTTCGCCGGCCTCGCCGGGATCGGCGACGTCATCGCGACGTGCGGCTCGAAGCTCTCGCGAAACCACCGCCTCGGCGACTACCTGGCCCAGGGTCGCTCATGGAAGGACGTCGAGGGTGTGCTCGGCGGCGTCGCCGAGGGGGCGTACACCGTGGACGCGGCCCTGGCGCTCGCGGCCAGGCTCGGGGTCGAGCTGCCGATCGCCCAGGAGGTCCACAACGTGCTGTTCGAGGGCAAGAGCGTCCCGCGCGCGCTCGTCGACCTGCTCTCGCGCGAGTCGAAGGACGAGCTGGCCGATTTCGAGCGCTGGGCGGTTCAGCTGCGCGAGGCGCCATCCACCTGATGCGGGGACCACGGGCCGTCGCCCTCCTGGTCGGGGCCATGCTGGCCGCGGCCTGCTCGACGCCGGTCTCGCCGGTTCCATCGCTCGGCTCACCCGAGGTTCCCAGCGTGAGCCCGTCGGCATCGCCGGTCGCGGTCGCCTCACCGCCGGGCTCGCCCTTGCCAGCACTCCCGACCGAGACGGCCGCCCACCTCAAATGGGTCAAGACGAAGACCAACCTCCCGCCCCGTGCCGCGCACAACGGGTTCCAGCTCGCGATCCGACCCGGAAGCCCGCCCTTGTACGTGCTGATCGATGCCTTCCAAGAGGTATGGGTCTCGAGCGACGCCGTCCAGTGGGACCTTGCCTCGAAGCTCAAGGCGCCGGTGACCGCGATCGACAGCACCGACCAGCTCGTCTTCACCGGGAGCACGTTCGTCGCCCTCGACCGCGAATGGTTCTACCCCAGCGATCCCGACGATGGCCCGTTCAGCGGCGTCACCGGTGGCCACACCTGGGTGTCGGGCGACGGGCAGGCCTGGTCGTTCCACCCGCTCCCGAACGTCGCGTTTCGCGAAGGTCTCGTCGAGGCCGGCGAGATCGTGGCGATGGGCGGGATCACCGGCGAGTTCGAGCCGGTCCTCGGGACGTCGACCGATGGCGTCTCGTGGTCGACCTCGAAGCTCACCGGCGATCCATGGTCGGTCACTCCCGATCACCAGGTCTGGTCGTACATCACAGGGCTCGCGGGCGACCGCACCCATGGCGTCGTCGCCGCCGTGGCGTCGATCGATCTCAACGCCAACGCCTGCGATGGTTCGACCCTGCCATTGCCCACACCGCCGAAGTTCGACACGCCCGTCCCGATCCTGTGGCGCTCCACCGACCTGCAGAGCTGGACGCCGGTCGCCTCGGCGACGATGGAGTGCGGCAGGGTCACCGACGTCATCCGCGGCCCGCGCGGCTACCTCGCGGTGGGCAAGGGACAGCTGGCGACGCGTGACAACAACCCGATGCGCGCCTGGTTCTCGCGCGACGGGCTGACCTGGACCGAGGTCGCCATGCCGCCGCCCTTTGCCGAGCTCGGTGGGCGATCACTTGCCATCGCCCCGGACGGGACGTTCCTGCACTACGCCGACGAGATCTGGGAGTCGACCGACGGGCAGCACTGGTTCCTCTCGGCGCCCGCGACCAACGCGTTCGTCTACCAGGTCGTCGGCGACGTCGCCTTCGCCTGCGGCGACGACACCTGCTGGTCGCTTCGGATGGGCCCGTCGTGACGTGCGGAGACCGGGCATGTGCGGGGGCGAACCAGGGCCGCTGCTAGACTCACCGGTCTCGGCGGGGCGTGGCGCAGCCTGGTAGCGCACCAGTCTGGGGGACTGGTGGTCGCCGGTTCAAATCCGGCCGCCCCGACCAACCCCCGAGCTCGCGAGTGGGCGGAACGCCGCGCCCGCGAGCACGCACAGCAGTGGCACGAAGTACTCGTGGTAGCGCGGCTGGACCTCGGCGAGGGTGTGGACGGCGACGGCGCCGAGCACGATCACGAGGATGGCCAGCACCTCGACCGGGGGATCGCGGCGGGCTCGCCAGAGCCCGACCAGGGCCACGAGCAGCAGCAGGCTCCAGGCGCATTCCGACACGAGGCCGGAGACGGCCTCGGCGTTGGCATCGGGCATCGGGCTGAGCGGACCGAAGACCAGCGCCACCGGGTAATCAGAGCTCTGCCACATGAGAGCGAGCTTCGCCGGCTGCATCGTGATCGTGCTGAGCCCATTGTCCGAGAGCCGACCGGGGATCAGGCGGCCCGCTGCATCATTCAGCGCCCGATACGCCGCCAGCGAGTCCTCCGAGAACGGAAATGCGAGCGTTCCCGGATCCGCGACCGGCTGGAACTCGGCGGCCGCCGCCAGCCGCTCGCGGTCCGAGACCGTCAGCTCGCCCTTGCTGTAGGCGTTGAGCCCGACGTAGATCGTCCATTTGTCGAAGAGGCTCGGGGAGGCCGACAGCCTGCCGTTCTCCGTCGCATTCCAGGCCACGATCGGCAGGGCGCTGACGCTGAACGCGAGGCCGAGCGCGAGGATGCCGGCGGCAGTCCGTCTCGCGCTCGCCTCCGACGTCAGCACCATCAGGCCGGCGATCGCGGGCAGGAGCATCAGGCTTTCGGCGCGGACGTACACCGACAGGCCGATGAGAACGCCGCACGCGACAATCGGGGCGAGCCTGCCGCCCGAGGCGCGGGCCGCGACGACCGTGATGACGACGAGCACGGCCGCGTACGCCAGCTCGGTCCCCAGCACGATGGTGAAGAGCGCCTGCGACGGCAGCAGCGCCAGGACCGTCAGGGCGACCGCGGCGGACCGACTGCCCCAGCGGCGGCGTGTCAACTCGTAGACACCGGCGCCGGCGACGATCGCGAACCCGAGGTTCAGGAGCTCCGCCGACTGCAGCGAGATACCGCCGAGGCGGAGGGCGCCGGCCTCGAGCAGCGGGTAGCCCGGCGGCTTCGCGGTCCAGAAGCCGTCGCCCGCGAGCATCCCGAGTGCCGTTCGGTAGTAGCCCGCGTAGTCCGAGGCAAGTCGGGCGTCGAACGACAGCGACAGGGCAAGCCGCAGCCCGACGAGCACAGCGAACCCGAGCGCGAGGCTCGCGGCCGGCCGGCGCGCGGCGATGACGTACTGCAGCCCGATCAGCCCGAGCCCGGCGACGACGATCAGCCCGGCCAGGACGAGCCCTGTCCAGGAAGGCCCGCCCGGAGCCAGCCACTGCCGGCCCGACGAGAGGACCAGATTGCGCAGCGCGAACACGGCAATCGCGGCGATGGTGAGGAGTCCGGCCCAGAAGACCGTGGCGACGAGCGGCCGGCGAAAGGCGGGGAGGCGGGGAGCGAGCGGGCCCGTGGACTGCGCCTCGGCCGTCATCAGCAGGATTGTGGCCACCTCCGGAAGCGGCCGCACCGTCACGAGCGTGTCGCGCGCAGCAAGTTCGACGTAGCGCGGGCGCAGCGAGCCAGGCAGCTCAATGCGGATGCGATGACCAACCGCGTGGCTTCCCGCACCGGAGCGAGGTCTCGCGTCGTGCGCGACGCGGTCGGGCTCGGGGCGGTCGCGTTCATGGGTGCGGCGGTCGGTGCCGTGCTGGGGGCCGCGGCCTCCGAGCATCGAGTGGCGGCTGGACCGCCGAGGTTGCGGCGCGGGGCTCGGCGGCCGATGCGACCGCGGGCCGTCGTCGATCGCGACGGCACCGCCCTGTTCGTCTAGGGCGCGAGCCGCGCCGGGGCGCGAAGGCCGCCAGGGCCGCTAGGGCGCGAAGGGCAGCATCTCGATGTCGCCCGGCAGGCTCGGCCCGTTGCAGGGCGGCAGGCCGGACATGTCGATCGGGCTCAGCGGCTTCGCGGTCACGGTGCCCTCGGCATTCGGGAACACGAACGCGACCGTGACCGGCGGAACGGGCGTGATCGCATTGCAGTAGTTCGCGGCCGACACCATCGTCTTGACCGACGCGTAGGACGTGATCGTGACGACGGCGGTCGAGGTCGGCGGCTTCCCGTCGATCAGGATCGTGCCCTTGCCGTCGAGGAGCTGCGGCTTCGCCACGGCGTGGATCGTGCAGTCGGACTTGCCGTTGTTCGTCAGGGTGATCGCGGCGGTCCGGTGGCCGGCACCGGAGTCCCAGCCGGTGACCTCGGCCGTCAACGCCGCGGGATCGCAGAAGCCCGACCCGGCGACCGGCGTCGGGGTCGGCGAGGGCCCGCTGGTCGGGGCCACGGACGGCAATGGCGTCACCGGCACGGGCGTGTTCGCCACGATCGACGGACCGGCCGTCGAGCACGCCGCCAGGGCGAGCGCGAGCAGCGCTCCGAGTGAGAGGAGGGAAGCCGCGGGAGCCGGCCGTTTCGGCGTCATGCGCTGGCGCATCGTAGCGGGCGGCTCCAAATCGCGCGCCGGACATGAAAACGCGCCACTGACGAGTAAACCCATCAGTGACGCAGCTGCAGGATCGCCTGGGCGGCGTGTCGGCGGTGCGCCACCGGCAGCCCCAGGCGTTGCATTCGCCTCGCGATCGCGGGGATACTCACGGCATGACCGGCTCGGGCCCCTGCGACTGCCCCGGCTGCCCCAACATCTTCTCGGAGGCGTCCGCCCGGGACGGACTCCGGCGGTATCTCCGGAAGGGCCCGGATCGCACGACGCGGGAGCTGATCGATGCGATCGTCGAGCAGGGAATCGACGGCTCGACCGTGCTCGACATCGGCGGCGGGATCGGGGCGATCCAGCTGGAGCTGCTGGCGAACGGCGCCGCCGCGACCGAGTCGGTCGATGCCTCCCCGCCGTACGTGGCGGTGGCCCGCGAGGAGGCCGCTCGACGTGGGCTCGGGGACCGGGCGCGTCATGTCGAAGGCGATTTCGTCGCGCTCGCCGGCGTCGTTCCGCCGGCCGACGTCGTGACGCTCGATCGGATGGTCTGCTGCTACAGCGACATGCCGGCCCTCGTCGGCCGATCGGTCGAGCACGCCCGCCGGATGATCGGGCTCGTGTATCCGAGCGACAGCCCGTGGGTGCGGGCCGTCGCGGCGGTGATGAACAGCTTCGAGCGGCTGCTCAGGCGGCCGATGCGCTGGTACATCCACCCCGTCGCCGAAGTCGACCGGATCATCCGGAACGCCGGCTTCGAACGGCGGCTGCTCCGCCGCCACCTGCTGTGGCAGGTCGCGCTGTATGTCCGCCCGGCCGCCTAGCTCTCGTATCATCGGCCGGTGCCGCCGATCGACGAGCTGACCCGAATCGAGCCGATCCACCTCGACCGGCTCGTCCGCCAGGGCATCTTCACGACGGGCCTGCTGCTCGAGGTGTCCGAGACGCCGACCCGGCGGCAGTACCTCGCCGACCAGGTCGACGCCTCGACGAACGACGTCGCTGCCTGGCGAGACGAGTGCCAGATGCTCAACTTCGCGAGCTTCGGCCCGGTCGAGCACCGGCTCCTCATGCAGAGCGGCTTCGAGGGCCTCCGGGACATCCTCGCGGTCGACCTGCCGACGTTCAAGGAGCGCGTCGCGCGTGGCGCCACCGAGCTGAATCTCGACACGCCGAGCGACCTGACGCTCGAGGGCTGGTGGGATCAGGCCCGGACGCTCGAGGACGAATAGGAACCACTCCTCGTCCGTGGCTCGTGGGGCGGGCTCCGATACGATGGCGCGGTGCGTGCCACCTGGCTCGTCTCGATCGCGACGGCGTTCGTCCTCCTGGGCGCCTCGATCCTCCCGTTCCTGACGCCGGCCTGGGTTGGAGTCGAGCAGGATCGGACCCAGGTGACGCGGCTCACGGGGTTCGGCCAGGCTGACGTCCGCATCGTGACTGCGTCGTTGCTCGGGGATCTCGTCCTGAGCCGCGGCGATTTCGACGCTGCGCTCGCCGGCACGCCCGTGCTCACCGCGCCTGAGCGCCAGCATCTGCGGGACGTGCGCGGTGTGTTCCAGGGCCTGTATCTCGTGGTCGTCCTCGCGGTCGCAGCGCTGGCACTCACCTGGCGGCGGGCACGCGAGCGTGAATCGCTCGCCGCCTGGTGGCGCGGCGTGCGCGCCGGCGCCATCGGCCTCGGCGTCACCGTGACCGTCCTCGGCGCGATCTCGGTCGTTGCGTTCGACGCGGCCTTCGAGATCTTCCACCGGCTGTTCTTCGCCGCGGGCACGTATCTGTTCGATCCAGCCACGAGCCGCCTCGTCCAGCTCTTCCCCGATCAGTTCTGGTCCGAGACGACGCTCGCCCTCGGCGTGGTTGTGGTCGTCGTCGCCGGGCTGATCGCCTGGGTCGCCGGACGGCGAGCGGCCCGTGTCACTCATGCGCCGACGGCGAGCCCGCAGCCGGGCACGATGCGCATGGGGCCGGCGACCCGGTGATGCTCGGCGCCCGCCTGGGCCAGCTGTTCGGGATCGAGATCCGGGCGAGCTACGGCTGGGTCGTCATCCTGGCGGCCATCGCGTTCCTAGCCGTCAGCGCACTGCAGTTCGTGCACCCCGAGATGGGCGACGTCCTGGCCTGGCTGCTGGGCCTGTTCGTGGCGGTGGCGTTCTTCGTCAGCTCGACCGCCCACGACCTGGCCCACGCCATCGTGGCGAAACGTCGCGGCATCGCCGTACCAACTGTGGCGGTCTCGTTCTTCGGCGGCTCGACGCCCAACGACCCGGTGGCGACCAACGCCGCCGACGATCTCGCGATCGGGGCGGCCGGGCCGATCGTCAGCATCGCCGTCGCCGGTGTCCTCGGCGCGCTCACCGTCGGCCTCGACACGATCGGTGGTCCCGCGCTCGACACAGCCTCGACCGTCGTCGGCGTCGTCGCCCTGCTGAACTTCATCCTCGGCCTCGTCAACATCGTGCCGGCGTTCCCGCTCGAC
>JBKPRF010000156.1:0-4742 GCA_046734475.1 Chloroflexota bacterium | reverse complement strand
GAGACAGCGCCTCGACGTGGCCGGAGCCGCCGCAGCCGCAGATCGGTCCATCGAGCGTCACCGGCACGTGGCCCAGCTCACCCGCGAGGCCATCGGGGCCGTGGAGGAGCTTGCCGCCGGTGACGATCGCGCCGCCGACCCCGGTCGAGACCGTGAGGTAGATGAAGTCGTCGTAGCCCTTCGCCGCGCCGAAGGCCCGCTCGCCGAGCGCGGCCACGTTCGTGTCACGGTCGAGGAAGGCCGGCAGCCCGAGGGCCTCGGACATGAGCGACGTGATCGGGATGCCGTGGAACCGCGGGCCGAGATTCGGAGGCTCCACGATCTCGCCGGTCATCGGGTCGACCGGACCCGGCGACGAGATGCCGATACCGACGAGAGCGTTCGCGGTCTCGGGCGGCGCCGCGTTGCGGGCCTTCATGAGGCTGTGGCGGCACTCGGCGAGAATCGCGTCGGGGCCATCGTCGACCGGGGTGTCGGTCGCGGTACGCGCCAGCCGCGTCCCGTCGGACAGGACCACGGCCGCCCGGATGCGCGTGCCGCCGAGGTCGAGGGCGAGAACGGGTGGGGCAGTCAGGAGCAGGGCCTCTCGGATGCGAGTCGGTGCAGTGCCCTAATTATGCAACGACCCCTGCCGGTGGCTCCCGGCAGGGGTCGAGGTTTGACTCCGAAACGGCGTCAGCCGCCGATCTTGAAGACCTTGGTCCCACACTTCGGGCAGGTGCCTGAGAGGGCCTGCTTGCCGTTCTTCATGGTGACCATCTGGGGGTTCTGGACTTCGACTTTCATCTTGTCCTTGACGCAGTACGCCATCGCCATGAGCGCGGGTCCTCCTCGAGCTCCGGTTGCGCCTCGGGCTGGTGCCCGCGGTCGCGTGCTTGCCTAGATCCCAAGCGACGGTCGCCAGCGATCCGTCGCCGCATCTCGTGCGCGGCGGTCCATGTCAGCGAGGATCAGGAGGCTCTCGAGCCCCGTCTCCACGCAGGCCGCTTCCGCCGCATCCTTGGCGGCCCCCGTCACGAAGTCGCCCGTGGTCCGCTGCGCATACACCGCACAGACGACCCCCGCACGACATCGGGCGAGGCCCGCGAGAACGAGCAGTGCCGAGGCTTCCATCTCGAAGTTCATGACACGCTCGCGTGCCATGTCCTCGGCGAGGTCAGGGTATCGGATGGGAAGCTGTGGAATCGGGCGGCCCTGCGCTCCGAAGAAGCCCGGGCTGGTGGCCGTCAGACCCACGTGGTAGCGCTTCCCGAGCCGTTCGGCGGCCTCGATCAGGGCGAGGACCGCCTCGTGGTGGGCCACGGCCGGGTAGCCGTCATGGACGAACCAGCTCGTGGTCGTCTCCAGGCGGACCGCGCCGGTCGTGATCGCGAGGTCGCCGAGGCCCATCTCCGGCTGGAGCGCCCCGCACGAGCCGACGCGGATGAACGTGGGTCGAGACGTGATCGCGAGGATCTCGGCGATCGCGATCTCGACGTTGTCGGTGCCGATCCCGGTCGACACGACCGAGACGGGCAATCCCTTGTACGTACCGCTTGCCGAAGCGAACTCGCGGTGGCGGTGCTCACGGTCGACGTGGTCGAGCCGCTCGGCGATCCGGGCCGTTCGATCGGGGTCGCCGGGGAGGAGGATGTACTCGGCCAGCTCTCCGGGGCCGAGTCCGATGTGGTATTGCCGCTCCCCGGTGGGGAGTGCGACGCGGTGGTCCGCGTTCGGCAAGCTTCGCTCTCCTCCTCGTTCGCCTGCGGCTGCGAGGCTGGATGAAGCCTAGGCACGCGTTCGAACGAGCGTCAAGCCGGTTCACGCACGAATCACGATGGCCGCCCGTTCGGGCGGGCCGGTCCCGGGGCGCCCTGGGGCCGCCCGGCAAGGGGCCGGAGAGTGGCCAGTCGGGCGACCACGGCCGCCCGGACCCGGCGGCGCTCGTAGCGCCGCCTGAGGAGCGTGAGCCCGAACGACAGCCCCGACAGGCCGAGCATAGCGACGAGCCCGAAGGGCGCCACCACCGTGTCGAAGGCCTCCGCGCCGGCCAGGCTGGCGCCGCCGGCGACTCCCGGCTCGCCGGTGGGCTGCGGAGATGGATCGACCGACGCGCCGGTGATCGCCACCGCCTGGCCGAGGTCGCCCACCCGGACGAGGTCGGCGGCGGTCGCGACGGTGACCGCCAGCGAATCGCCATCGGACGTGACCATCCCGGTCGCCGCGAGGGCGTCGGCCACCCGAAGGTAGGGCAGGAGGTCGAGCGCGTCGCCGTGCAGGATGATCGGGGCCGTCGCGGTCCCGTCGTCGAGGACGAAGCCGTCCGCGCGGAGGCTGGCGATCAGCCCGCCCACCTTGACGCTCGCGCCGATGTGGTCGGCCAGCGCGGCGAGATCCGTGTCGGGAGTGGCGTCGATCGTTGACGAGCCGCTGCCAGCGCCGCTACCGGCACCGCCGCGCGACGTTCCGCCGGCCCCAATGCCGGACGTTCCGCCGCCGGCCTGGCCCGTGACCACGTCGCTCGGGCTTCGGGGGACCAGCCCGAAGCGCCGGTCCGTTGCCGTTGGATACGGGCGCTTCACGATCCCGACGATCGTCGCGGGCCTCCCGGCGAGGATGTCGGTCGACGTGATGCCGGATCCGGCCATGCCGAGGATCGGGACGGTCCCGGAGCCACCGGCGAGCCGCAGATCGGCACGCCACCGATCGCCAAGCCGTTCGACGGAGATGATCGTGCCGGTCAGCCGGACGAGCGCCCACTCGTCGGCGGCTCCGAGGCCTGCCGTCCGGGTGGTGGGCTGGACCGGGAGACTTGCATGGGCATCTGCGACCGTGCGGGCCTTGAGCCTCGGCGCGCCCCAGGCGTGGGCGGTCACGCCAGTGACGCGGATCACGCTCCCGACCCGCGGGCTCGCGCTCCCGAGCGGGAGGAGGACCTCGATCGCCCCCGACGCATCCTGGACGACGATCCGGCGGTGGCTCGTGTCGAGGAGCGACGTGCCGGCGGTGACCGAGGCCTCGATCGTCACGCTCGCGCCATCGGCGGTTCGAAGGACGGTGGCGATCTGGACGGCAGTCGGCCCCGCACCCGGCGCGGGTGCGGACGCGACGGTGATGTCGTTGCGATCCCGCAGCCAGAGCCGGTAGCCGTCGAGGGCGCCCTTGCGAGAGGCTCGCTGGCCGACGATGCCGGTCACGGTCAGCGACCGGCCCACCGGCAGGTCCGCGATCGCGACCGAGCTCGAGGCATCGCTCATGACCCGGAACGTGTGGCCGGCCACGTCCACGAGCTCGATGGCGATGTCACCACTCGTGCTCTTCACCGCCTTCACGCTGGCCGTGCCGGTCAGGCGCACGAGGCTCGCCTCGGTGGCTTCGCCGAGCGCCGTCGGATCCAGCCCGACGGGCGCTGGCAGGGTGGCCGTGCCCGTCACGAGGATCCCGGGTGTCGCCGGCCGGAGCTCGAGCTGGCCGTACGGGTCATTCAGCGGACCGGTGACGACGAGCGCCGCGCCGCGCGCGGGGGCGGCGACGCCGTCGGGCACTCGCACGACGATTCCGCCCGTCGAGTCCTGGATGGAGAGCAGCGATGGCGTCCCGAGCCGGCCGGCCTCGGCGGTCACCGTGCCGGCCACCGTCACGGTCGACCCGATCGGTCGCGTCCGCGCTGCGGCGATCGAGATCGAGATCGGCGACGGTGTCGGGCTGGGGCTCGGTGTCGGCGCGGGCGTGGCCGTCGGCCCGGGCGTGACCGTCGGGGTGGGCGTGGCCGTGGGCGCGGGCGTGGCCGTCGGCTGTGACGATGGGCTTGGGGCCGGCGTGTCGCTCGGCGACGGGGTCGGGCTCGGTGTCGGCGGCGGGAGAATCACGATGAGCTCGCCGGCTTCGGTCGCATGGATCCGGTACGAGGTCGTGCCAGTGCCGGAGCTGTCGTGCTGGCCCACAGGGCCGATCGCGACGATCGGCGTTCCCGACGGCACGGCCTGATCATCGAGCGCCAGCGAGCTGGCGATGACCCGGACCGGACCCGATCCATCGTCCACGAGGATGCCGAGGCCGTCGGCATACGCCGTCGGTGAGCCGACGGTCGTGCCCATCACCTCGACCCGAGTGCCTTCGACCGCCTCGCCGACCGATCCGGTCGTCACGAGCACCGCGTCGGGTAGCGGTGCCGCACCGAGCACGATGACATCGGCCCAGCCGACTCGGAGCGTGCGCTCGGCGTACCGATCGTCGATGGTGCCCTGCACCTGGATCACGGTGCCTGCCGGCAGCGGATCGACCGCGGCCGCGTCGAGGTAGAGCGCGATCCCGCCGGTGAGATCCTGGACGAACCCGGTTCGCCCCGACTCGAGCGCCCCCAGCGCGGTCGTCAGCGTTCCCTGGATCGTCACGATGGCGCCATCGAGCGAGGCGCGCGCGGCGGCGATCGTGCTGATCGTGGGCGCCGGCGTCGGGCTGGGCGTGGCTGACGGCGTCGGGTCCGGGGTCGATGCGGGTGTCGGCACCGGAGGGAGTTCCGGCGTGGCCGTGGGAGCGGCCGTCGCTTCGGGCGTCGGCGTTGGGAGCGGGGTTGGCTCTGCGGTCGGGCTCGGCGTGGCGGTTGGTTCCAGCGTCGGCGCGGGTGTGTCGCTCGGCATGGGCGCGTCCGTTGGCGCCGGGGTGTTGGTCGGCGTCGGGGTCCCTGTCGGGACCGGCGTAGGCGTCGGCATCGATGTCGGCGCCGGAGAGGCGGTCGGGCTCGGACCCGGACCGGGCACCGG
>JBKPRF010000155.1:0-3319 GCA_046734475.1 Chloroflexota bacterium | reverse complement strand
GACGGCGCGAGCCCCGAGGACATCGCGGCCGAGCTGGCCCGCGAAGCGGCCGAGACCGAGGAGGCGCCGAGCGTCGCCGGCTCCGCCGCCAGCGCCGCGCCCACCGAGACGAGCCGATGACCGTGGCGACGATCACCGCCGACATGGTCCGGGAGCTCCGCGAGCGAACCGGCGCCGGGATGATGGATTGCAAGCGGGCCCTCACCGAGGCCGACGGCGATCTCGAGGTGGCGACCACGATCCTCCGCGAGCGCGGGATGGCGGCCGCCGGCAAGAAGTCCGGGCGCGAGGTCCGCGAAGGCCTGGTCAGCAGCTACATCCACACCGGCGGCCGCGTCGGCGTGCTCATCGAGGTGAATTGCGAGACCGACTTCGTCGCTCGGACGGAGCAGTTCCAGGACCTCGTCCGCGTGCTCGCCGTCCAGGTCGCGGGGCTGTCGCCCCGCTGGGTCGACGTCGAGTCGATCCCGGCCGCTGATCTCGAGGCCAGGAAGGCCGAGCTCGCCCAGGACCCCGGCGTCGCGTCGAAGCCCGCCGACATCCAGGCGAAGATCGTCGACGGCCAGCTCCAGAAGTGGTTCAGGGAGGTCGTCCTCCTCGAGCAGCCCTTCCGCGACACGGACCGGCTCGTCCGCGACGTCGTCAACGAGGCGATCGCGACGATCGGCGAGAACATCCGCGTCCGACGCTTCACCCGCTACGCGCTCGGGGAAGAGCTGTGAGCGACGCCCCGACGGCGACGGCGGGAGCGGCGATTCGCGCCTCCGAGGCCGCCGCCAGCCGGCGCCCGCGCTACGACCGGATCCTGCTGAAGCTGTCAGGCGAGGCGCTCCTCGGCGAACGCGCCTACGGCGTCGATCCTGACTTCTGCGCGTTCGTGGCCGATCAGGTCGCGGCGGTCCAGGCCCGCGGCGTCCAGATCGGGATCGTGGTCGGCGGCGGCAACATCTTCCGCGGCCTCGCCGCCTCGGCGTCCGGCATGGATCGCGCGACCGGCGACTACATCGGGATGCTCGCCACGGTCATGAACGGCCTGGCCCTCCAGGACGCGATCGAGCGGGCCGGCGTGCCGACCCGGGTCATGAGCGCGATCGCGATGAACGAGATCGCGGAGCCGTACATCCGGCGGCGTGCCGTCCGGCATCTCGAGAAGGGCCGCGTCGTGATCTTCGTCGCGGGGACCGGCAACCCGTACTTCACGACCGACACCGCGGCCGCCCTCCGCGCGGTCGAGATCGGCGCCAAGGTCCTGCTCAAGGCGACCAAGGTCGACGGTGTCTACGATGCCGATCCGATGACCGTGCCGGGCGCCCGGCGCTTCGAGCGGCTCGAGTACGCCGACCTGCTGCGCGACCAGCTCAAGGTCCTCGACGGGGCGGCGGTCTCGCTCTGCATGGAGAACGACCTGCCGATCGTCGTGTTCGACCTGAACCAGCCCGACAACATCGCGCGGGTCGCCGAGGGCGAGCCGGTCGGCACCCTCATCGCCGGTCCCGGCGGGAGTCGCTGACATGGCGAACGAGCACATCGACGCCGCCGACCACAAGATGGCCCGCGCGGTCGAGGTGATGGAGCGGGACTTCCAGTCGATCCGGACCGGGCGCGCGTCGACCGGCCTTGTCGAGCGGATCCACATCGACTACTACGGGACCCAGACCCCGCTCAATCAGCTCGCCGGGATCAGCGTCCCCGAGCCGCACCAGATCGTCATCCAGCCGTGGGACCGCAGCGCCCTCGGGGCGATCGAGCGGGCGATCACCAAGAGTGATCTCGGGCTCACTCCGAACGTCGACGGCAACGTCGTTCGCCTGAACATCCCGACCCTCACCGAGGAGCGCCGCCACGACCTTGTCCGCCAGGTTCACAAGCGGATGGAGGAGGCCCGGGTCGAGATCCGTAACCTCCGCCGCGAGGCCCACGATGGCTTGAAGCGCCAGGAGCGCGACGGCGAGGTCGGGTCCGACGAGGCACACCGCCTCATGGAGGAGCTCCAGAAGACCACCGACCGCCACATCGACGAGGTCGATCGCGTCGGTGGGGCGAAGGAACAGGAGGTCCTCGAGGTCTAGTGGCTCGAGCGCCGCTCGTCCGGCCGACCGACGCACCGCCCCGGGCTCACGCGCCCGAACCGGCCATCGCGACCGTCGAGACGAGCGAGCCGGTGGGCCGCCCGGAGCTGCCGCGGCACGTCGCGATCATCATGGACGGCAACCGCCGCTGGGCTCGCCAGCGCGGCGTGCCGGAGCTCGAGGGCCACTCGGCCGGGGTCGAGGCGATCCGCAATCTCCTGAAGCACGCGGTCCGGCGGGGCGTCCGGGTCCTGACGCTCTACGCGTTCAGCCGGGAGAACTGGGCCCGGACCGACGAGGAGGTCGTCGGGCTGTTCGGCCTCCTGGAGGCCGCCATCCGGAGCGAGACCGACGAGCTCCGAGCCCAGGGCGTCAATGTCCGGCTGCTGGGGCGCGCCGACGAGCTGCCGGATGAGACCCGGCGCTCGATCCAGTCGGCCCTCGACGCCACCGCCGACGGGGATCGCCTGATCCTGAACGTCGCGTTCAACTATGCCGGACGGACCGAGCTCGTCGACGCGATCCGGCGGATCGTCCGCTCGGGAGTGGCGGCCGATCACATCGACGAGTCGACGGTGGCTCGGGCGCTGTACACCGGCGACCTGCCGGACCCCGATCTCGTCATCCGGACCGGGGGCGAGCAGCGCCTCTCGAACTTCCTCATCTGGCAGTCGGCCTACGCCGAGCTGCTCACGACGGAGACCCTCTGGCCCGACTTCGGACCCGACAGCCTCGACGACGCGCTCGCCGAATACGCGACGCGGACCCGGCGCTTCGGGCGCTGATCCCCGGGGTCGGGCGGCCGAGCCGATGCTGCGAGATCGCGCCCGGAGCGCGGCGTTCCTCGTGCCGCCGCTGCTCGTTGCGCTGTGGCTCGGGGAGCCATGGATCTCGCTGGTCGTGGCGATCGCGGTCCTCCTCGCAGCCGTGGAGGCCTTCCGGCTCCTGACGACCGCGGGCCACGCGTCCTTCCCGGCGCTCGGCGCGGTCCTTGCGCTCGTCGTGGCCCTCGGCGACTCGGTCCGGCCGCTATCGGGCGGCAGCGGCCTGCTCCTGCTCGCGGTCGGCGTCGTCCTCGTCGGCGTGGCGGCTCTCACCCGGCCGGATCCGCGCGAGGGCCTGGCCGCGTTCATGGTCACGACCTCGGCGGCCCTGTACGTCGGTCTGCTGGGCTATGTCGACCCTGTCTCTTATACACATCTCCGAGCCCACGAGACATACATCACAATCTCGTATTCCGTCTTATGCTT
>JBKPRF010000154.1:0-12190 GCA_046734475.1 Chloroflexota bacterium | reverse complement strand
ACGATCCACAACATC
The DNA here is from genome assembly GCA_046734475.1 of Chloroflexota bacterium. GTDB lineage: Bacteria > Chloroflexota > Limnocylindria > Limnocylindrales > CSP1-4 > UBA5189. The sequence goes on along the minus strand of JBKPRF010000154.1, from coordinate 12,175 downwards.
GAGCTCATCGCCGGCCGCGGCGGCCAGATCGTCCGCTCGGCGGGCACCGCTGCCCAGCTCCTGGCCAAGGAGGGCGCGTACGCCCAGATCCGGCTGCCCTCGGGCGAGGTCCGCCGGGTCAGCGTCGATTGCATGGCCACGGTCGGCCAGGTCGGCAACCTCGATCACGAGAACCAGAACCTCGGCAAGGCGGGCCGGGCCCGCCACATGGGCCAGCGGCCCGAGGTCCGCGGGGTCGTCATGAACCCGCGCGACCATCCGCACGGCGGCGGCGAGGGCAAGTCGCCGACCGGCATGCCACCCAAGACGCCGTGGGGCAAGCCCGCCATGGGCTACCGCACCCGGCGCGCGAAGACGACCGGGCGCCTGATCGTCCGCTCGCGACGCCGGAAGTAGCGGGGAGACCGAGCCATGTCCCGTTCCATCAAGAAGGGGCCCTTCATCGAGCCCCGCCTCCTCGGCCGGATCGAGGAGATGAACAAGAAGAGCGAGAAGAAGGTCGTGAAGACGTGGTCGCGCGCGTCCGTGATCTTCCCGTCGTTCATCGGCCACACCGTTGCCGTCTACAACGGCCGCAAGCATGTGCCGGTCTACGTGACCGAGAACATGGTCGGCCACCGTCTCGGTGAGTTCGCCCCGACCCGCACCTACCGCGGGCACGGCCGGAGCACCGACCGCGCGACGGCGCCGAAGTAGGAGCCGTGATGCGATCCACCGCCACCGCCAAGTTCGTTCGCGGCTCGACCCGCAAGGCCCGCCTCGTGGTCGACGTCGTGCGCGGCCGCCCGGTCGAGGAGGCCATGGCGCTCTTGAAGTTCATGCCCCAGGCCGCGGCCAAGGACGTCGCCAAGGTCGTGAAGAGCGCGGCCGCCAACGCCGAGAGCAACCACAACCTGGCCGCTGATGAGCTGGTCATCGTCGACGCCCGCGCCGACGAGGGTCCGACCCTGAAGCGCTACCAGCCTCGGGCCCAGGGTCGGGCATTCCCGATCCACAAGCCCATGACCCACATCTCCGTCACGGTCGCCGATCGGGAGGACGCGTAGCCATGGGACACAAGGTCCATCCATACGGCTTCCGGCTCGGGGTCACCCGCACGTGGACCGCGAAGTGGTACCACGACAAGGAGTACACGGCCCTCCTCACCGAGGACATCGCGATCCGCCAGCTCGTCGAGAAGCGGCTGGCCAACGCCAGCGTCAGCGGCCTCGAGATCGAGCGCAACTTCGGCCAGGTCACGGTGACCGTCCACACCGCCAAGCCCGGCATCGTCATCGGCAAGGGCGGCCAGAACGTCGAGATCCTCCGCCAGCAGATCGGCGCGCTCACGAAGCGCAAGGTCAAGCTGGAGATCAAGGAGATCCGCCAGCCCGAGCTCGACGCGTACCTCGTCGCGACCAACATCGCCCAGCAGCTGGGCCGCCGGATCGCCTTCAAGAAGGCGATGAAGCAGGCCATCCAGCGGTCGATGAAGGCCGGCGCCAAGGGTGTGAAGATCATGGTCTCGGGCCGTCTCAACGGCGCCGAGATGAGCCGCCGCGAGTGGGACCGCGAAGGTCGCATCCCGCTCGGGACGCTGCGCGCCGACATCAGCTACGGCCAGGTCCACGCCCACACGACATACGGCCGGATCGGCGTGAAGGTCTGGATCTACCGCGGCGATCTCGCCCCGATCCGCAACATCCCCGTCCAGCCCGTCGCCGCCGGGCAGGTGGTCTGACGATGCTGCTGCCGCGACGGGTCAAGCACCGCAAGGTCATGCGCGGCCGGATGTCCGGCCAGGCCAAGGGCGGTCACTTCGTGGCCTTCGGCGACTACGGCCTGGCGACGCTCGAGCCCGCCTGGATCACGAGCCGCCAGATCGAGGCTGCCCGGCGAGCGATGACCCGCTCGGTCAAGCGCGGCGGCAAGATCTGGATCCGGGTCTTCCCCGACAAGCCCGTCACCAAGAAGCCGGCCGAGACCCGGATGGGTTCCGGTAAGGGCGCGCCCGATCACTGGGTCGCCGTCGTGAAGCCCGGCCGGATCCTCTTCGAGATGGCCGGCGTGCCGCACGAGGAAGCCACCGAGGCGATGCGACTCGCGAGCCACAAGCTGCCGGTCGCAACGCGCGTCGTCGCCCGTGAGGGCGCCGTCGAAGGAGGCGAGCACTGATGCCGCAGCTCGAGATCGCGAAGATCCGTGAGATGTCGGACACCGAGCTCGCTGACGCCCTCCGGCAGGCCAAGCAGGACCTGTGGATGGCTCGCTTCTCGCTGTCGACGCGCCAGCTCAACGACACCAGCCAGATCCCCCATACCCGCCGGCAGATCGCCCGGATCATGACGGTCCAGCGGGAGCGCGGCCTCAAGCCGTTCGCCGCGACCGCCAAGAAGTCGGCGTAGGCGGGCCCCCAATGACAGGAGCAACCACGACCGTGCAGGCCCAGCGCAAGACCAAGGTCGGTCGCGTCGTCAGCGACCGGATGGACAAGACGATCGTCGTGTCCGTCGAGCGCCTGGCCCGCCACCGGCTCTACAAGCGGGTCATCCGCCTCACCACGAAGTTCAAGGCCCACGACGAGGCCAATGAGGCCCACGTCGGCGACACCGTCCTCATCGAGGAGTCGCGGCCGCTGTCGGCCACCAAGCGCTGGCGGCTCGTCCGCGTCGTCGCCAAGGCCGGCGAGCACGGCCTGCCCGGCGCCGAGATCATCGCCGAGGAGGCCGAGACCTCCGAGGTCATCCACGCTGCGGCCCATCCGGGCCGGATCGCCAAGCAGGAGGCCGAGGCGGCCGAAGCCGCCGCCGAGGCCGAGGCTGAGGCAGAGGCGCCGGCCGAGCCGGCCAAGGCCGAGGCGACCGCGACCGAAGGTGGCGACGCGTGATCCAGGCCCAGACCCGCCTCAAGGTCGCCGACAACACGGGCGCCCGCACGATCCAGTGCATCCGGATCAAGGGCCGCTCGACGAAGACGTCCGCCGGGATCGGTGACGTCATCGTCGCCAGCGTGAAGACGGCGATCCCGAACGCGGCCGTGAAGAAGGGCGATGTCGTCCAGGCGGTGATCGTCCGGACGGCGAAGGAGTTCGGCCGCTCCGATGGCAGCTACATCCGCTTCGACGAGAACGCCGCCGTGTTGATCAACAACCAGGGCAATCCTCGCGGGACCCGGATCTTCGGGCCCGTCGCCCGTGAGCTCAGGGACCGCAACTACATGAAGATCGTCTCGCTCGCGCCGGAGGTCCTGTGATGGCCGCTGGCAGCGCCACCGTCAAGATGCCCGAGATCCGCAAGGGCGACACCGTCGTGATCCTGAGCGGCAAGGACGCCGGGAAGCGCGGCAAGGTCGACAGGGTCCTCCGCAACAGCACCGCGTCGGCCCATGTCGAGGCGAGCAAGGGCGGCAAGGGCCGGGCCCGCCGCAACGCCTACTGGCGCAAGGCCTCGCCCCACCCGGCCGCGGTCGTGGTCGAGGGCCTGAACATCGCCAAGCGCCACCAGAAGCCCCGCCAGACCCAGGGCCGGACCGACCGGATGCCGAAGGTCCAGCAGGGCGGGATCATCGATGTCGCCCAGCCGATGTCGATCTCAAAGGTGATGCTCGTCTGCCCGAAGTGCAGCCAGCCGACCCGGGTTCGCCATACCGAGCTCGAGGACGGCCGCCGGGTGCGCGTCTGCAGCCACTGCGGCCAGGCCATCGAGGTGACCTCGAAGTGACCCCGAGCCAGCTCCAGGGCCGCTATCAGACCGAGGTCGTGCCGGCCCTGGTGAAGCAGTTCTCCTACGAGAACCCCAACCAGGTCCCGCGCCTGGCGAAGATCGTCGTGAACGTCGGCCTCGGCGAGGCCCTCACCAACGCCAAGGCGGTCGACGCCGCGGTCGGCGACCTGACCCTGATCACCGGCCAGAAGCCGATCGTGACAAAGGCCAAGCGCTCGATCGCCCAGTTCCGCGTCCGGACGGGCAACTCGATCGGGCTCAAGGTGACCCTCCGGGGCCGCCGGATGTGGGACTTCCTCGAGCGTCTCACGATGCTCGCGCTGCCCCGCATCCGCGACTTCCGCGGCACGCCCGGCCGGTCGTTCGACGGCCGCGGCAACTACACGATGGGCCTCCGGGAGCAGATCGCGTTTCCGGAGATCGATTACGACAAGGTGGACCGTCTCCGCGGGCTGGAGATCAGCATCGTGACGACGGCGAAGTCCGACGAGGAGTCGAAGCGTCTGCTCGAGCTCCTCGGCATGCCCTTCGCCTCGTAGGCGGGGAGGGAGTCGATGGCCAAGAAATCTCTGATCGCGAAGGCGAAGCGGACCCCGAAGTTCAAGGTCCGCTCGTATCACCGCTGCACCGTCTGCGGCCGCCCGCGGGCGTTCATGCGGCGCTTCGCGCTCTGCCGCATCTGCTTCCGGGAGCGCGCCCTCCAGGGCGAGCTGCCGGGCGTCACGAAGTCGAGCTGGTAAGCCCATGAACATCTCCGAACCGATCGCCGACATGTTGACCCGCGTCCGGAACGGGTCACGCGCCCGCCACACCGAGGTGGTCGTGCCGGCCTCGCGCACGAAGCGCGAGATCGCCCGCATCCTCAAGGCCGAAGGCTTCATCGCCGAGGTCACCGAGGAGCAGGTGGGTCCGGCTCACCAGCTGCGGCTGACGCTGCGCTACGTCGACGGCAAGGTCCCGGTCGTGTCCGGGCTCAAGCGCATCAGCAAGCCCGGCCTCCGGGTCTACGCCGGCAAGACCGACATCCCGCGGGTGCTCGGCGGCCTCGGCATCGTCATCGTCAGCACCAGCCAGGGGATCATGACCGGCGCGCAGGCCCGCAAGGCCCAGCTCGGCGGCGAAGTCCTGGCGTACGTCTGGTAGTCGCGATGTCCCGAATCGGCCGCCTGCCCATCGCCGTCCCCGCCGGGGTCGACGTCGCCATCGACGGGCGCGAGGTCACCGTGAAGGGCCCCAAGGGGACCTTGTCGCGAAGCCTCCACCCGGAGATCGGCGTGGCCCGCGAGGGCGACGACATCGTCGTGACCCGGCCGAGCGAGGCCAAGACCCACAAGCAGCTGCACGGCCTGACGCGAACGCTCGTGAACAACATGGTCGTCGGGGTGACGGCGGGCTACCGCAAGGGCCTCGAGATCAACGGCGTCGGCTATCGTGCCGCGCTGGTCGGCCGCAAGCTCCAGCTCAACCTCGGCTACAGCCACCCGATCGAGATCGACCCGCCGTCCGGCATCAGCTTCGAGGTCGAGAACCCGACCCACCTCGCGGTCGTCGGCATCGACAAGGAGCTCGTCGGCCAGGTTGCGGCGCGCGTCCGCGCGACCCGCAAGCCGGAGCCCTACAAGGGCAAGGGCGTCCGCTACGCCGGCGAGCAGGTCCGCCGCAAGGCCGGCAAGGCCGGCAAGATCGGAGGCAAGAAGTGAGCCGGATCGCGAGCCGCGGCGCCGCTCGCCAGAAGCGCCACGACCGGATCCGGCTGCGCCTCGAGGGCGTCGCCGGCCGACCGCGCCTGGCCGTGTTCCGGAGCCTGAAGCACATCTCGGCCCAGGTCATCGACGACGCCTCCGGGCGGACCCTCGTCGCCGCCACGAGCCTCGAGAAGGAGCTCCGGTCGGCAACCGGTTCCAAGACCGATGACGCCGCCGCGGTCGGCCGCCTGCTCGCCCAGCGGGCGAAGGCCGCCGGCGTCGAGCGGGTCGTCTTCGACCGCGCCGGCTTCCGCTACCACGGCCGGATCAAGTCGCTCGCGGACGCAGCCCGCGACGCGGGACTGCAGTTCTAGGAGCGAAGCCATGGCACGCATCGACCCCACCAAGCTCGCGCTCGAGGAGCGCGTCGTCCAGATCAATCGCGTGGCGAAGGTCGTCAAGGGCGGCCGCCGCTTCAGCTTCAGCGCGGTCATCGTCGTCGGCGACGGCGCCGGCCACGTCGGCGTCGGCCTGGGCAAGGCCGGGGAGGTTCCCGAGGCGATCCGGAAGGGCGTCGAGGACGCCAAGAAGAACCTCATCCGGATCCCGATGGTCGGGACCACGATCCCGCACGAGGTTCGGGTCGTGTACTCGGCCGCGAACGTCCTGCTGAAGCCCGCCAGCCAGGGCACCGGCGTCATCGCCGGTGGCGCGGTCCGAGCCGTCGTCGAGGCGGCCGGCATCCGGGACATCCTCTCGAAGGTCTACGGCTCGACCAACGCGGTCAACGTGACCCGGGCCACGATCGAGGCCCTCCGCAGCCTCCGCTCCGCCCAGGAGCTGAGCGAGCGCCGGGGCGTCACGGTTCGGCTGCACATCCCCGGCCAGCCGGCGGCGGAGGTCGCCAATGCCCGGTAGGCTGCGGGTGACCCAGGTCAAGAGCACGATCAGCCACATCGCCCGCAATCGGGCGACGATGCGGGCCCTCGGCCTGCGCGGTGTCGGCTCGACCGCCGAGGTCCCGGACAACGACGCGACCCGCGGCATGGTCCGCCAGGTCCGCTTCCTCGTGTCCGTCGAGGAAGTCAACGACAACGCGAAAGGCGCCAAGTGAAGCTCCATGACCTGAAGCCCGCCCCCGGCTCGCGCAGGGCCCGACGACGCGTCGGCCGTGGCATCGCCGCCGGCCAGGGCAAGACTGCCGGTCGCGGCACGAAGGGCCAGAAGGCCCGTGCCGGCGGTTCGATCCCGGCCTGGTTCGAGGGTGGCCAGACGCCGCTCCACCAGCGGATCCCGAAGCTGCACGGCTTCCGGAACCCGTTCAAGGTCGACTACGAGGTGGTGAACCTCGGGGCGATCGCCCACCTGGTCGAGCTCGGCGTCCTCGAGGGCGGCGAGATGCCGGGCGGCAAGAAGGCCAAGAGCGGCAACGCCCCGATCACCGTCAACCAGGAGATCCTTCGTGCTGCCGGGCTCGTCCGAACGCTCGACAAGCCCCTCAAGGTCCTCGGCGGTGGCGAGCTGTCGACGGCCCTGTTCGTCGTGGCCGATCGCTTCAGCGCGTCGGCGAAGTCGAAGATCGAGGCCGCCGGTGGCTCAGTGAACGTGCTCGAGGTCCCGAGCGAGAAGAAGACCGCGCTCAAGGGCGCCGTCGCGGCGCCCGCCGCCGAGACGGCGCCTGTCGCCGAGGCGGCTCCCGCTGCCGAAGCCGCGTCGTCGGACACTGAGGCTGACTCCACACCCGAGGCGAGCGCCGCACCCGAGGCGAGCGCCGCACCTGAGGCGAGCGCCGAAACCGCACCCGCCGAAGCCGAGGCCGTCCCCGCGCTGGCTGAGGCGGCTGCCCCGGCAGATGCGCCCGCACCGAAGGCCAGGGCCGCCCGCAAGCCCAAGGCCACAGTCTCGGAGGCAGCGCCTGCCGACGCGGCGCCCGGGGATGGGGAGGCTCCCGCCGCCAAGCCACGGGCCCGTCGCAAGCCCGCCGCCGACACCTCGGCCGACGAGGCCTGATCGACCGTGATCGAGGCGCTCTTCAACGCATTCCGGGCGCCGGACATCCGGCGCCGGATCCTGTTCGTGCTCGGGATCCTCGTCGTCTACCGGCTCCTGGCCCAGGTGCCGCTGCCGGGCGTCGACCACGACCAGCTGAAGGCGTTCTTCGACCAGAACAGCGCGTTCGGGATCATCGACCTCTTCGCCGGTGGCGGGCTGTCCCAGCTCTCCGTCGTCGGCCTGGCGATGAACCCCTACATCAACGCCTCGATCATCATGCAGCTCATGACGGGCGTGATCCCGTCGCTCCAGGCGCTGAGTCGCGAGGGTGAGTACGGTCGCCAGCGCCTGAACCAGTACACCCGCTACCTGACCGTCCCGATGGCCCTGCTCCAGGCGTTCGGCATCCTGTCCGCCCTCGGCAATCAGAACCCGCCGGTCATCATCGGTGGCTTCGGCCTCGGCAATCCCATGTCGTGGGTCCAGATGGTCTCGATGACGGCCGGCGCCGTGCTCCTCATGTGGCTCGGCGAGCTCATCACCGAGAAGGGCATCGGCAACGGCATCAGCTTCATCATCTTCGCCGGCATCGTCAGCCGCGCCCCGGCCGGGCTGCAGGGCCTCTTCAGCCAGCCGTCGCCGCGCGACATCGTGCTCCTGGTCGTGCTCGCCATCGCGGCGGTCTTCGTGATCATCTACATCCAGGAGGGCCAGCGCCGGATCCCGATCCAGTACGCGAGCCGGGTCCGCGGGAGACGCATGTACCAGGGCGGTCAGACGTTCCTGCCGCTGCGGGTCAACCTGGCCGGCGTGATCCCCATCATCTTCGCGATCAGCATCCTGCAATTCCCGGCGCAGCTGGCCGTGTACTTCTCGTTCTCATCGGTCCAGCTGGTCCGCGACATCGCGAACGCGATCGCCGGCTTCCTGAACAGCTCGACATATCAGTACGCGATCCTGTACTTCCTCCTGACGGTCGGCTTCACGTACTTCTACACGGCGTTCACCTTCAAGCCCGACGAGACCGCGGAGCAGCTCCGCAAGAACGGCGGCTTCATCCCCGGCATCCGGCCCGGGCGCCCGACCCAGGACTATCTCGCCCGGGTCGTCTCGCGGATCACCATCGCCGGCGCGCTCTTCCTCGGCATCGTGGCCGTCGCCCCGGTCCTCGCCGGCGTCCTGGACCCGTCCCTCAAGGGCCTGGCGATCGGCGGCACCGGCGTCCTGATCGTCGTCTCGGTGGTCGTCGAGACGATGAAGCAGATCGAAGCCCAGCTGATGATGCGCAACTACGAGGGCTTCATCCGGTAATGGCCGTCGCGCGCCTGGTCGGCCCACGATGGTGATCGTTCTCCTGGGAGCGCCGGGGGCGGGCAAGGGCACCCAGGCACCGATCCTGGCGAAGCAGCTCGGCGTCCCCGTCCTCGCCTCCGGCGACCTCCTGCGGAGCGTCGTCGCGTCAGGCAGCCCCCTCGGTCGCGAGGTCGACGCGGTCATGCGCAGCGGCGAGCTGGTCGCGGACGAGACGATCGTCCGGATCTTCCTCGAGCGCCTCTCCGAGCCCGATGCGGCCGGCGGGGCGATCCTCGACGGCTTTCCCCGGACCGCCGCCCAGGCCGCCGCGCTCGACCGCGCCCTGGCGAGCGCCGGCTCGCGCGTCGACGCCGCGCTGTACATCGACGTCCCGGCCGACGAGCTCATCGGCCGCTTCGCCGACCGTCGGATCTGCCGAGCGGCCGGACATGTCTACAACCTCCGCTCGAACCCGCCGCGGACACCCGGCATCTGCGACATCGACGGCTCCGAGCTCATCCAGCGGGCCGACGATGCCGAGGCGACCGTCCGGTCTCGGATGACGCAACAGCTGCCACCCCTCGAGGCGGTTACGCGGCACTACCGCGATGCCGGCGTGCTGCAGACGGTCGACGGCCGCGTCGACATCGGGCAGGTCACGGCGGGCCTCCTCGCCGCCCTGGCCGCCAGCGGTCGCCCGCTCGGCGCCGCAGGGGCGGGCCGATGATCGCGAGCGGATCGCTGCTCAAGTCACGCCACGAGATCAACCAGATGCGGCGCGCCGGGCGCGTCGTGGCCGAGGTCCTGGCGCTCATCGAGTCGGAGCTCAAGGCCGGCGTCAGCACGGGCCACCTCGACGAGCTGGCCGAGCGGCACATCCGCTCGTCCGGTGCCACGCCGTCGTTCATGGGCTACCTCGGCGGCGGCCGCTACGGCCGCGGCCCGCGGGCGTTCCCGGCCAGCACCTGCATCTCGATCGACGACGAAGTGGTCCACGGCATCCCCTCCGATCGCGAGATCCAGGCCGGCCAGCTGGTCTCGGTCGACGTCGGGGCGATCGTCGACGGCTGGCACGCCGACGGCGCCCGGACGTTCGTGGTCGGCGAGATCGCGCCCGAGATCCGCCAGCTCGTCGACGACACCCGCCTCGGGATGATGGCCGGCATCGGTGCCGCGCTGCCCGGTCATCGGATCGGCGACATCTCGGCCGCGATCGAGGATGTCGCCCGGCCCCAGCATTACGGGATCGTTCGGCAGTTCGTCGGGCACGGCATCGGCACCGACATGCACCAGGAGCCGCAGGTTCCCAACTACCGGACGGGCTCGCGGGGCACCGAGCTCCGAGCCGGGATGTGCCTCGCGATCGAGCCGATGTTCACCTTCGGCTCGGGCGACGTGGCGGTTCTCGACGACGGCTGGACCGTCGTCACCTCGGACGGCGCCCTCGCGGCCCACTTCGAGCACACGATCGCGGTGACGGAAAACGGGCCCGAGATCCTGACGACCGTCTAGCCGTCGGTACCGATCTTCTGATACGCTATGCGTTCGTGTGTCGGCCCGTCCGGGCCGGCACTCGTGCTGAGAAAGGGAACCACAGCCGCCCGTGGCCAAGCGAGACGCGATCGAAGTCGAAGGAACGGTCGTCGAGCCGCTCCCCAATACGATGTTCGCCATCGAGCTGGATAACGGTCACCGCGTGCTGGCCCACATCTCCGGGAAACTCCGGATGAACTTCATCCGGATCCTGCCCGGCGACCGCGTCAGGGTCGAGCTGTCGCCATACGACCTGACCCGCGGCCGGATCACCTACCGGATGCGATAGGCAACGAACACCGGGCGCCCGCCGGGGCGCCGAGCGAACACGAGGCACCGTTGAAAGTCCGAGCGTCGATCAAGACCCGCTGCGACAACTGCAAGATCGTCCGCCGTCACGGCACCGTGATGGTCATCTGCCCGAACCCGAAGCACAAGCAGCGGCAGGGGTAAGGAGCGCATGGCTCGAATCGCCGGCATCGACATTCCCCGCGAGAAGCGGGTCGAGGTCGCCCTGACCTACATCTACGGGATCGGCCTGCCGACCTCGTCGAAGATCCTCACCCAGACGAACGTCAACCCCGACACCCGCGTCCGGGACCTCACCGAGGACCAGGTCAACCGCCTGCGCGAGCTGATCGACCGGCGCTACAAGGTCGAGGGTGACCTTCGGCGCGAGGTCGCGCTGAACGTCAAGCGCCTCCAGGAGATCGGCTCCTACCGGGGCCTCCGCCATCGCCGCAACCTGCCGGTGCGCGGCCAGCGAACGAAGACGAATGCCCGCCAGCGGCGGGGACCGAAGAAGACCATGGCCGTCCGGCGCAAGGCCGTGGCCAAGACGTAGCGAGGGACCAGCGCACGCATGGCTGAACGGAAGAAGGCCGTCAAGCAGCGCCGCCGGGAGCGGAAGAACGTGCCGATCGGGCACGTCCACATCCAGGCGTCGTTCAACAACACGATCATCACGATCACCGACCTCCAGGGCTCCGTGGTGAGCTGGGGCTCGGCCGGCGTGGCCGGCTTCAAGGGCTCCCGCAAGAGCACGCCGTACGCGGCTGCGCTCTCGGCCGAGACCGCCGCCCGCAAGGCGATGGAGCACGGCATGCGCCAGGTCGAGGTCTACGTGAAGGGCCCCGGCGCCGGCCGCGAGCAGGCGATCCGGTCGCTCCAGGCGGCCGGCCTCGAGGTCAACGCGATCACCGACGTGACCCCAATCCCACACAACGGCTGCCGCCCGCCCAAGCGGCGCCGGGTCTGAGCCGGAGGACGAGATGGCTCGCTACACCGGCTCCGTCTGCCGCCTCTGCCGTCGGGAGGGCGCCAAGCTCTTCCTGAAGGGCACCCGCTGCTACACGAAGAAGTGCGCCTTCGAGCGCCGACCAACGCCGCCCGGCCAGCACGGCGTCCGCCGCCGCAAGATGGGCGACTTCGGGATCCAGCTCCGCGAGAAGCAGAAGGTCCGCCGCGTGTACGGCGTGCTCGAGCGGCAGTTCCGCAACTACTTCGTCGACGCCGAAGGTCGCGAGGGCATCACCGGCGAGAATCTGCTCCGGAACCTCGAGACCCGCCTCGACAACGTCGTCTTCCGGCTCGGCTTCGGGATCTCACGAGCCCAGGCCCGCCAGCTCGTGACCCACGGCCACTTCGCGGTCAACGGCGTTCCGACCGACATCCCGTCGTTCCAGCTGAAGCCCGGCGACAAGGTCGAGGTTCGCGAGAGCCGTCGCAGTCGCGAGGCCTTCAAGATCGTCCGCGAGACCCTCAAATCCCACACGGCGCCCGAGTGGCTGAGCCTCGACGCCGCGAACCTGTCCGGAACCGTCGCCTCCATGCCCCGCCGCGACCAGATGCCGCTCGACCTCAGCGAGCAGCTCGTGGTCGAGTACTACTCGAGGTAACCGCCCTGATGATCGAACTCGAGACGCCCCAGATCGAGCCCGTCGAGGAAGTCGGCACGTACGCCAAGTACGA